>DATIZW010000168.1:0-2593 GCA_035516875.1 Steroidobacteraceae bacterium | reverse complement strand
GCATGACGCGAGCGCCGTGATCATCCACAAGGCGCGTGAGCACAACCTGAAGAACATCGACGTCGAGATCCCGCGCGATCGCTTCACCGTCATCACCGGGGTGTCCGGCTCCGGCAAGTCGACGCTCGCCTTCGATATCCTTTTCAACGAGGGGCAGAGACGCTACCTCGAGTCGCTGAACGCGTACGCGCGGCAGTTCGTTCAGCCGGCGGCCCGGCCCGACGTGGACGCGATCTTCGGCATCCCGCCCACCGTCGCGATCGAGCAGCGTACCAGCCGCGGCGGCCGCAAGAGCACGGTGGCGACGCTCACCGAGATTTATCACTTCCTGCGGTTGCTGTACGTGAAGCTCGGCACGCAGTACTGCCCCGACTGCAATGTCGCCATCCAGCCGCAGAGCCCCGCCTCGATCGGCGCGCGGCTGTTGCGCGACTACCGCGGCTCCTCGCTCGGGCTGCTCGCGCCGCTGGTAGTCGCGCGCAAGGGGTACTACACCGATCTCGCCCGCTGGGCGGCGAAGAAGGGTTTTCGCACGCTGCGGGTCGACGGCGAGCTGCTGCCGACCTCGCCGTGGCCGCGGCTGTCGCGCTTTCGTGAGCACACCATCGAGTTGCCGGTCGCCGGGCTGTCGGTCAGCGTCAAGACCGAAGGCGCGCTGCGAGCAGCGCTCGCGCGCGCGCTCGACTTCGGCAAGGGCCTGGTGCACGTGTTGCCGGACGGCGCGACGCGGGTCACGGTGTTCTCCACCCGCCGCGCCTGCCCGCGCTGCGGCCGCAGTTTCGCCGAGCTGGACCCACGGCTGTTCTCATTCAACTCCAGGCACGGCTGGTGCGAGAGCTGCTACGGGACGGGCGTGGAAATGCCGGGCTTCGACGAGCAGCAAAGCGGCGAGGAGCTGTGGTGGAACGAGTGGTATGCGCACACGCCCGAGCCCTGCAGCGCCTGTCACGGCGAGCGGCTCAACCCGACGGCGCTCAACGTGCGCTTCCGCGAGCGCTCGATCGCGGCGCTCGCTGCCGAGCCCGTCACGGCGAGCGCGGAGTTCTTCGCCCGCTTGCGTCTCGGGGCGCGCGAGCGCGCGATCGCACGCGACCTGATCGCGGAGGTGCGCGCGCGACTGAAGTTCCTCGAACGCGTCGGCCTCGGCTACCTGCAGCTCGATCGCGCCGCGCCGACGCTCTCCGGGGGCGAGGCGCAGCGCATCCGCCTCGCAGCGCAGCTCGGCTCGAACCTGCAAGGCGTGTGCTACGTGCTGGATGAGCCCACCATCGGCCTGCACCCGCGCGACAACGAGATCCTGCTCGAGTCGCTCAGCGAGCTCACCGGGCACCGCAACACACTGGTGGTCGTGGAGCACGACGAGGAGACCATACGCCGCGCCGATCACGTGCTCGATCTCGGGCCCGGAGCGGGGGTGCGCGGCGGCGAGCTGGTCGGCGCGGGCACGGTCGCAGATCTGGTCGGCAATCCGCGCTCGACCACCGGGCGGTTCCTGCGCGAGCCGCTACTGCACCCCGCGCAGCCGCACCGTGCGGTGAATGCCGCGACGGCGCTGCTGCGGCTCGAGCGCGTGACACTGCACAACGTCAGGGGGAGCGACGTGAGCATCCCGGTCGGCCGGCTGGTAGTCATCACCGGTGTCTCGGGCTCGGGCAAGTCCACCGTGGCGCGCGACGTGCTGTACGCCAACCTGCGACGGCTGCTCGCCGGCAACGCCGCACCGGGCAGGAAACGCAGCGCCCGCGCGCCGGGAAAGGCTGCGCTCGTCGGCTGCGCAGCGGTGCGCGGGCTCGAGCACATCGATCGCGTGCTCGAGGTGGACCAGACGCCCATCGGCAAGACCCCGCGCTCCTGTCCGGCCACCTACATCGGCTTCTGGGACGACATCCGCCGCATTTACGCCGGCACTACCGAGGCACGCATCCGCGGCTACAGCGCCAGCCGCTTCTCCTTCAACACCGCCGGGGGTCGCTGCGAAGCCTGCGAAGGTCAGGGCGTGAGGACCATCGAGATGAGCTTCCTGCCGGACGTGAAAGTGCTGTGCGACGTGTGCGGCGGCAAGCGCTTCAATTCCGAGACGCTCGCGGTGCTGTGGCGCGGGCTGAGCATCGGCGAGGTGCTCGCCATGAACGTCGATGATGCCGTCGGCTTCTTTGCCGCCCATCCGCGCGTCCACCACGCCCTCAAGCTGCTGCAGGACGTGGGCCTCGGCTACCTCACGCTCGGGCAGCCGAGCCCGACGCTCTCCGGGGGGGAAGCGCAGCGCATCAAGCTGGTCACCGAGCTGTCCAAGGTGCGCGACAGCGAGACGCGCCACAGGCTCGCCCGGCCAAAGCACACGCTCTACGTCCTCGATGAGCCGACCGTGGGGCTGCACATGGCGGACGTCGAGAAGCTGATCCACGTGCTGCACCGGCTGGTGGCCGCCGGCAACACCGCCGTAGTCGTCGAGCACAACCTCGACGTCATGGCGGAGGCCGACTGGATACTCGACATGGGTCCGGAGGCCGGCGACCGCGGCGGCCGCATCGTCGCCCAGGGCACGCCGAAGCAGATCGCGCGTCATGCGCGTCGCTCGCACACCGGGCGGGTG
>DATIZW010000167.1:0-2758 GCA_035516875.1 Steroidobacteraceae bacterium | reverse complement strand
CTGGCGCTCGCCGGCGAGCGCGTGACGTTCATGGCCCGCGGGGCAAATCTCGATGCCATTCGCAGCCGGGGTGTCAGGCTCATTCTGAGCGATAACACCGAGCTGGTGGCGCGCGATGTGCAGGCTAGCGCGGATTACGCGGCCGCAGGTCCGCAGGACATGGTGATCCTCGCGGTCAAGGCTCACCAGGTCGATGCCGTGGCGAACGATGTACCGCAGCTGTTCGGCCCGGAGACGATGGTCGTCACGATGCAAAACGGAATTCCCTACTGGTACTTTCACAAGCACGGCGGCCGGTTCGAGGGGCGTTGTGTCGAAGCGGTTGATCCGAGCGGCGCGTGTGTGCGGCAGATCCCGCCGGAACGCGTCATTGGCTGCGTGGTTTACCCGGCTTCGGAGCTGGTGGCGCCCGGAGTCATTCGCCACGTCGAGGGCGATCGCTTCCCCCTCGGCGAGCTGGACGGATCGTCGAGCAATCGGGTGCACGCGGTCTCCGCATGCTTTGCCCGCGGCGGCTTCAAGGCACCGGTACTCGACAACATCCGCGCAGAGATCTGGCTCAAGCTGTGGGGCAACCTGACGTTCAATCCGATCAGCGCACTCACCCGCGCGACGCTGCGCGACATCTGCCAGTATCCCGCCACCCGCAAACTCGCGGCGGCGATGATGACCGAGGCGCAAACCGTGGCTAACAAGCTCGGCATTACCTTTCGTCTGCCGATCGAGCGGCGCATCGCCGGTGCGGAGCGGGTCGGCACGCACAAGACCTCGATGCTGCACGACCTCGAGGCGGGGCGCGTCATGGAGACCGATGCGTTGCTCGGCGCGGTTCTCGAGCTGGCGCGGATGACGGAGACCGAGGTACCGGCTATCGAAGCGGTGTATGCGTTGACCAAGCTGCTCGGCAAGTCCGTCGAGGCAGGCAGGACAGCACGTTAGAGGAAGGACTTATGGCAGGCCGAAATTTTCTCTTCGTCCCCGGACCGACCAACGTTCCGGACCGGATACTGCGCGCCATGGCCGTGCCGATGGAGGATCATCGCTCGAGCAAGTTCCCGGAGCTGTCGCTGCGCTGCCTGGCGGACCTCAAAAAGGTGTTCAAGACCTCGAGCGGCACGCCGATCATCTTCCCCGCGTCCGGCACCGGTTGCTGGGAGGCAGCGCTCAGCAACTGCCTGAATCCGGGTGACCGCGTACTCACGTCGCGCTTCGGTCAGTTCACGCACCTGTGGGTGGACATGTGTCAACGACTCGGCTTCGAGGTCGACGTGCTCGAGGTCGAGTGGGGCGAAGGCGCGCCCGCCGAGCGATATCTCGAGGCGCTGGCGGCCGACAGGAAGCACACCATCCGGGCGGTACTCGTGTGCCAGAACGAGACCGCGACCGGTGTCAACAGCGACGTGGCCGCGATCCGGCGCGCGCTCGATTCAGCGCGTCATCCGGCGCTGCTGTTCGTCGACTCAGTGAGCGCGCTGGCCAGCGTCGACTTCCGCATGGACGAGTGGGGAGTGGACGTCTGCATCAGCGGCTCGCAGAAGGGGTTGATGCTGCCGGCCGGGCTGGGCGTCACCTGCGTGAGCGAAAAGGCGCTCGCGGCCGCCAAGAGCGCCAAGTACCCGCGCTGCTACTTCGACTACCAGGACATGGTGACGGCCAACGCCACAGGTTATTTTCCCTATACTCCCTCGATCCCCATGCTCTATGGCCTGCGCGAGGCGTTGCAGATGCTGCTGGAAGAGGGCCTGGACAACGTCTTCTACCGCCACAGCTACATCGCCGGCGGGGTGCGGGCGGCGATCCTCGAGGGCTGGAAACTGAAGCTGTGCGCGCGCGAGCCGCGCTGGTACTCGGATACCGTCTCGGCCGTCATGGTGCCGCCCGGCGCGGACGGCGCCGCCGTCATCGCCCGAGCCTTCACCCGTTATAATCTCGCCCTCGGTGCCGGGCTTTCCAAGGTCGCCGGCAAGTTGTTCCGCATCGGACATCTCGGCGACTCGAACGAGCTGATGCTCATGGCGGCGATCGCCGGCGCGGAGATGGCGATGCTCGATTGCGGCATCAAGGTCGAGGGCGGGAGCGGTGTGGCGGCGGCATCGGCTTTCTGGCGCGCCCGTCCCGCGCCGGCGGGTGCGCACGCATGACGCTGCGCGTCGTGTTTCTCGATCGCGGCTCGATCATCGCCGACGTGCGGCGCCCGCGCGGGGCGAGCGAATACCTCGAATATGAGCGCAGCCACGGCAACGAGGTGGCGCAGCGGCTGCGTGGTGCCACGGTCGCTATTACCAACAAGACGCCGCTGCGAGCGGCAGTGCTGCGCGAACTCCCGGACCTCAGGATGATTGCCGTCGCGGCGACCGGCTACGACGTCGTCGACGTGGCCTACTGCCGCGACCATGGCGTGGCGGTTGCCAACATCCGCAACTATGCGACCCATACGGTTCCGGAGCACGCCTTCGCGCTGATTCTTGCCTTGCGTCGCAATCTCATCGCCTACCGCAGTGATGTCGAGCGGGGTGTGTGGAACCGCAGTGAGCAGTTCTGCTTCTTCGATCATCCGATCCTCGACCTGTATGGATCACAGCTCGGTATCGTCGGCGAGGGCGCGCTCGGGCGCGCGGTGGCGGCCATCGGCACCGCCTTCGGCATGCGCGCCGTGTTTGCCGATCACCCGTTGCGCGTCGGCGAGGATCTCGAGTATCAGCCGCTGCCGCGTCTGCTCGCCGAATCCGATGTCCTGACGCTGCACTGCCCGCTGCTG
>DATIZW010000166.1:0-8029 GCA_035516875.1 Steroidobacteraceae bacterium | reverse complement strand
GTCGTGTCGCGCGTGCTGCGCTCGCGGCGCGCCGCTCAGTTCGATGACTCGCTCGGGCGACTCGCCGTCGCCGGGGCCGCAGCCGCCGGCGGATCCGGTGGCATGGAGGAACCGGATCTCGGGGGTGGCCCGCCCCTCATGGGCCGGGGCTTTGGCGCGAGCGAACCGCCGATGCGCGCTACGCCGCCACCGGCACCGGAGCCGGCGTTTCTCGTCGAGGAGACCGGCACGCATGAGCGGCCGCGCATGGCTGCCGGAGGCGGCGCTGCGCTGCCGCCACCCGCCCCGCGGCACGTGGCGAGCGATGAGACGATCAGCAGCGAGACGGCGATCAATCTCGATCAGGGTGATCCGCTCGCCGAGGCCGACTTCCACATGGCGTACGGCCTGTACGACCAAGCGGCCGACCTCATCCGTATCGCCATCGGTCGCGAGCCTGCCCGGCGCGATCTGAAGCTGAAACTTCTCGAGGTGTTCTTCGTCTGGGGCAACAAGGAGCAGTTCCTGCAGACCGCTCGCGAGCTCGCAGAATCGCGCGCCGACGCCGCACCGGGCGAGTGGGAGAAGATCCTGATCATGGGCAAGCAGCTTGCCCCTGAGGATCCGCTGTTCTCTGGCGGTGGCGCGGTTACAGGCGCAGCCGCCGGCGGCGTTGACCTCGATCTCGAGGGCGGTCAAAGCCGGGTCGACTTCGACCTGCTCGGCGAGCCCGCCGGCGGCGAGTCGGCTGCGGGTGTCGATCTCGACATCGGCGCAGCGGTCGGCGATCAGGCCGCCGAGTCCCCGACCAATGTCACCGACCGCAACGCCGCGCTGCTCGAGACCACCTTCTCGAGCACGACCGGCACGACGCGCCAGATGACGGCGCGGGTGCGCCCGGATTCGAGCAGCTCGACCGCCGAGATGGAAGGTCCGACGGTCGAGCAGCCGACGCTTTCCCCGACCAGCCAGCCGACCGTACGGCAGAAAGTGGAGACGGCGCTGCGCAAGGGTGGTGCCGACCAGACGGCCGAGCTTGCAGTCGACGATCTCGGTCTCGATATCGGCGCGGTCGACACCGTGGACCAGCCCGGTCCCGCGTCCGCCGCCGCCTCGACACCCGATGCGCCGACACTGGTCGCGGGTCTCGACGAGCGCTCGCGCAAGGTGATGGAGACCGCCTCACAGCGCGCCGCCAAGGAGGAGACGGGCGTATCGACCGGTGCCTGGCAGTTCGATCAGAGCGAGCTCGAGGCGGCACTGACACAGACGAGCGTCGCGCTGCAGGACGTTTCGGCGACCGGACGGCTGGCCGCGCTCAAGGGGCATGAGCTCGACGTCGATGTCGGCGATGCCACCGGCACCCACACCGCGACCTCACCGGATGTCGATCTCGATGTGGGAGCGGCGACCGGCAGTCACGCCGCCAACGGCGCTGGCCTCGACCTCGACGTCGGAACGGCCACCGTACCCGATGCCGCCTTTGCCGCCACACAGAAGCTGTCCTCCGAGGACCTGGCGTTGCCCGATCTCGAGCCGGTCACGATGAGCGAGGTGGGCACCAAGCTCGACCTCGCGCGCGCCTATATGGATATGGGCGATCCGGACGGTGCCCGCAACATCCTCGAGGAAGTGCTCAACGAAGGGTCGGCGGCGCAAAAGCAGGAAGCCCAGCGTCTGATGGAGTCGCTCCCCGGCTGAGGCCATACCGCGCCACGGCGTCAACAAGGCCACAGGCCCGGCAGGCGTGGTGCGGATCGCCATTGGCGTCGAATACGAAGGCACGGCCTACGCCGGCTGGCAGGCACAGGCCTCGCTGCCGACGCTGCAGCGGGTCACCGAGCGCGCTGTCGCGAGCGTTGCCGCAGAGGCGGTGAGCCTCACCTGCGCAGGCAGGACCGATGCCGGCGTACATGCGCTCGGGCAGGTGGCCCATTTCGACACCCACGCGCAGCGCAGCCCCCGCGCCTGGGTGCTCGGCGCCAACAGCGCTCTGCCCGCGAACGTCAGCCTCTCCTGGGCGCTTCCGGTCCCGGCGCACTTTCACGCGCGCTACTGCGCCGAGGCGCGCACCTATCGGTACATCGTCGTCAACCGCGCGGCTCGCGGGGCGCTGTGGGCGTCGCGCGCGGCGTGGGTGCACCAGCCACTCGATCACGAGCGTATGGCGCAGGCGGCCCGCCTGCTCCTCGGTGAGCACGACTTCAGCGCCTTTCGCTCCTCCGAGTGTCAGGCGAAGTCCCCGATCCGCCGCCTGGAGCGTATCGACGTCGAGCGTCACGGCGACCGCGTCGTGATAGAGGCGACCGCCAACGCCTTCCTGCACCACATGATGCGCAACATCGCCGGACTCCTCATCGCGATCGGCAAGGCCGAACGGGATGCCGCCTGGACCCGTGAGGTGCTCGAGGGACGTGATCGCACCAAGGGCGCCCCCACGGCACCGGCGGCGGGGCTGTACCTCCTCGCGGTACGCTACCCGCGCGCTTTCGGCCTGCCCGAGGGGCCGGCGGGGTGTTTTCAGCCTGATCAGCTATGATCGCGCAGCCCTTTGCTGCCCGCTGACCGCTATGTCATGGTTCGAGAAGATAATGCCCTCGCGGATCAAGACCGAGCGTCGGACGCGCTCGGTTCCCGAGGGGCTGTGGATCAAGTGCCAGGCCTGCGATGCGGTGCTCTATCGGGCCGAGCTGGAACGCAATCTCTACGTGTGCCCGAAGTGCAGCCATCACATGCGCATGGGCGCACGCGAGCGGCTCGAGCGTTTTCTCGACCCGGGCTCGGGCGAGGAGATCGGCGCAACCATAGCGCCGGAGGACCCGCTTAAATTCCGCGACAGCAAGCGCTACCGCGATCGCCTGGCCCAGGCGCAGAAGGCGACCGGCGAGAGCGATGCGCTCGTGGTGCTCGCGGGCGCGCTGCACGGACTGCCGATCGTCGCCTGCGCCTTCGAGTTTCAGTTCCTCGGTGGCTCGATGGGCTCGGTGGTAGGCGAGCGTTTCAAGCGCGGCATCGATTACTGCATCCAGGAGCGTCGCGCGTTCGTGTGCTTCTCCGCGAGCGGCGGGGCGCGGATGCAGGAGGCACTGTATTCGCTGTTACAGATGGCGAAGACCGCCGCGGCGCTCTCCGGGCTGGCACAGGCGCATCTGCCGTTCATCTCGGTGCTGACCGACCCGACCACGGGCGGAGTCTCGGCGAGCCTCGCATTGCTCGGCGACCTGAACATCGCCGAGCCGCGGGCACTCATCGGGTTTGCCGGGCCGCGCGTCATCCAGCAGACGGTTCGCGAGACACTGCCGGAGGGCTTCCAGCGCAGCGAGTTCCTGCTCGATCACGGCGCCATCGACATGATCATCGACCGCCGCGAGTTGCGCGATCGCATCGCGGCGCTGTTGCGTCTGCTGCTGAAGCTGCCCGCCGCGGCCGCCTGAGGTTCGCGCTCGATTTAAGCGCGCGGCAACCGCCCCATATGCGCACACTCGCCGAGTGGCTGACGCTGCAGGAGTCGGTGCATCCCAAAAGCATCGACATGGATCTCTCACGCGTCACTGCCGTGGCACGGGCGCTCGGCGTCGCGACCGTGGACTTTCCAGTCATCACGGTGGGTGGCACCAACGGCAAGGGCTCGATCGTGGCGCACCTCGAGGCGCTGCTCGGCTGCCTCGGCGTGCTCGCCGGCAGGTTCACCTCTCCCCACTTCGTGCGCTACAACGAGCGCATCCGCGTCGCCGGGCAGGAAGCCGCCGACGAGGAGCTGACCGGGGCATTCGAGCGCATCGAGGCGGCGCGCGGCGCCACGACGCTCACGTTTTTCGAGTACAACACGCTCGCGGCGCTGCTCATCTTCGTGCGCCGCCGGGTCGACGTTGCGGTGCTCGAGGTGGGTCTGGGCGGGCGTCTCGATGCCACCAACCTGCTCGCCGCGGACATCGCCGTGCTCGCCTCGGTAGGTCTCGACCATCGCGACTTCCTCGGTGAGACGCTCGAGGAGATCGGCGCGGAGAAGGCCGGGATCTTTCGCCCCGGGCGGCCGGCGGTGCTCGGCACACCGCAGATGCCGGCGAGCGTGTTTCGCGCCCTCGGCACGAGCGGCGCGCGTCCCGTTGTGGCCGAGCGGGACTTCCGCTGGGAGCTGTGCGACGGGCGCTGGAACTACCAGGGCCTCAGCGTGTCGCTGCGCGATCTGCCGCCATCGGCGCTCGCGGGCATCATCCAGTATCGTAACGCCGCCACCGCGCTCGCTGCCGTGGAGGCGCTGCGCGCCGCGGGCGGGGAGGCGCGCCCGGCGGTGCGCTCACTCGCCGCGCGCCTTGCCCGGCTCGATGAGCAGAGCGCCGCGGCGGCCCTCGCGCGTGTCGAGCTCGCCGGTCGCTTTCAGGTGCTACCGGGCGAGGTGGAATGGATACTCGACATCGCGCACAACGAGCCGGCAGCGCGGGTCCTGGCGGAAGAACTGCGGGCGCGGCCGCTGCCGCACGGCGCAGCCGCCCCGGGGCGCACCAGCGCGGTGATCGGCGTGCTCGCGGACAAAGACGCAGCGGCAATCGCCGCGGCGCTCGCCGGTGTCATCGATCATTGGATCGTGTGTGCGCTTCCAGGCGCGCGCGGCACGAGCGCCGCGCAGCTCGCTGCGCGCCTGGCCCTGGCGGAGGGCACCTTCGAGCTCGCCGATTCGGTCGCGGCGGGCTGCGCACTGGCGCGCAGCGCCGCCCGTCCCGGAGATCGCGTCGTGGTGTGCGGCTCGGTGTACGCGGTCGGGCCGGCGCTCGAGTGGCTTCGGATATACTAGCGGCCGAGCTGCTCACCATGAGCGGCCGGTGACGAGGCGCCGTACGGCGCTTGCATTGCGCGGTTTCGCCCCCATCATGGGCGGTGGTCAAGGTGAAAGAGCGGCTGACGGGCGCGATTATTCTCGTGGCCCTGATCGTGTTACTGGTACCCGAGCTGTTGACAGGACCCATCCGGTCCACACCGCGGGCCGCGGCCGTCGCCGCATCGGCAGAAGGAGCGCCTCTGCGCGCCTACACCATCAACCTCGCTGACGAAGCGCGCGATCGTAGCGCGACGGCGGACGCGAGCGGGCCCCAGCCGCCAGCACCCCTGCCGGCACCTGCGCAGCCGCTCACCGTGGCCTCGCCCGCAACCGCAGATCCCGCGGCAGCTCCGTTACCCGCGACCTCAGCCCCCGCGGCAACGGGTGCGGCGCAGGTCGCGCCGAGGAGCGCGGCAACCAGCGCAGTCGCCGCGCCGTCATCGCCGGCCGCGGCAGGCAGTGGCGAGGGTTTCATGGTGCAGCTCGGCAGCTTTGCGAGTCGCACCAACGCCGAGCATCTGGCGCGGCAGGTGCGCACGCAGGGATTCCAGGCGAGCGTGTCGCAGGAGGCCGGCGGCCGGCATTTGTACCGCGTGCGCGTCGGGCCGGCGCGCGATCGCGCCGCGGCGAGCGCGCTCGCGCAGCAGCTGCGCTCCGCCGGGCACTCCGGTTCCATCGTGGCACGATAGGAATGTGATTCACGTGATGCGCTCCGCAGGCAGTCGGTCGGATGCTCTTGTACAATCCGCGCCGCGCGGGATGGCCGCGGTTGTGAACGGCTGTGATGAACTCAACCGACTACCTGGTGCTTGCCGCCATCATCCTCTCTGCGATCCTCGGTGCACTGCGCGGCTTCCTGCGCGAGGCGGTTGCGGTCGTCACCTGGGTGATCGCGCTGTTCGTCGCCTGGCACTTCGCCGATCTTCTCGAGCCGCACCTCGGCGGATTGCTGGCAGACTCGGAAGTGCGGCCGTGGGCGGCGCGCGTCATCATCGTCGTGCTGCTACTGCTGCTCGGTGCCGCTGTCGGCACCACGCTCGGGCATTTCGTGCGGCTGTCGATCTTCAGTGGCATGGATCGATTGCTCGGATTCGTTTTCGGGGTGCTGCGCGGGCTCGTTCTGCTCGGCGTGTTCGTCATTCTCGGCCAGTTGCTGCGTCTGCAGGGCGAGCACTGGTGGCGTCACTCGCTGCTCATTCCCTACGGGGAGTCCATCGCCAACGGTCTGCGCACGCTGGTCGGGGAGGCGCGCGTCTATCCGGCGGCGGACGAGCACCTGCGGATCTGAGGAGCTGAGCTTTCAAAGTATGTGCGGCGTCGTCGGCATCGTCGGTGTGAGCTCGGTCAATCAGCGCCTCTACGACGCGCTCACGGTGCTGCAGCACCGCGGGCAGGATGCGGCCGGCATTGCCACCTCCTCGGGCGCCGGCGAGCTCTGTGTGCGCAAGGGCAGCGGACTGGTGCGCGATGTGTTCCAGCAGCACCACATGCTCGAGCTCAAAGGTAACGTGGGCCTCGGCCACGTGCGCTACCCGACCGCCGGCTGCGACAGCGCCTCCGAGGCACAACCCTTCTACGTAAATGCACCGTACGGCATCTGCCTCGGCCACAATGGCAATCTCACCAATGCCGCCGAGCTCGCCGAGATCCTGATCCGCGAGGACCGGCGTCACCTCAACACCACCTCGGACTCGGAAGTGCTGCTCAACGTCTTCGCTTCCGAGCTGCAGCGGGTCGGCGCCGCGCGCATCACGCCGGCGGACGTATTCGCCGCGCTCAACGCCCTGTACCGCCGCTGCCATGGCGGCTACGCGGTCGTCGCCATGATCATCGGCCACGGCATCCTCGGCTTTCGCGACCCGAACGGGATCCGCCCGCTGGTGCTCGGCGAGCGGCGCACGCCGCGCGGTACCGAGTGGATGCTGGCCTCCGAAAGCGTGGCGCTCGACTCGCTGTCGTTCCGCCTGGTACGCGACGTCGCCCCGGGCGAAGCGGTGTTCATCGACGAGCAGGGCAGGCTCCACACCCAGCAGTGCGTACCTCCTTCGCGACACACCCCTTGTATCTTCGAGTACGTGTACTTCGCCCGGCCCGACTCCAAGATCGACAACATCTCCGTGTACCGGGCACGCATGCGCATGGGCGACCGCCTGGCGGACAAGATCCTGCGCGAGCGACCGGTCCACGACATCGACGTGGTCATCCCGATCCCCGACACCAGCCGCACCAGCGCACTGCAGCTCGCGCAGCGGCTCGGCCTGAAGTACCGCGAGGGCTTCATCAAGAACCGCTACATCGGCCGTACCTTCATCATGCCGGGGCAGGAGCAACGCGAGAAGTCCGTGCGCCGCAAGCTGAACGCCATCGACCTCGAGTTCCGCGGCAAGACGGTACTGCTGGTCGATGACTCGATCGTGCGCGGCACGACCTCGGCGCAGATCATCGAGCTCGCCCGCGAGGCCGGGGCCGGCAAGGTGTACTTCGCCTCGGCGTCGCCGCCGGTGCGCTTCCCCAACGTCTACGGCATCGACATGCCGGCTGTGAGCGAGCTGGTCGCCAGCGGGCGCACCGCCGAGGAGGTGACACGCCTTATCGGCGCCGACTGGCTCATCTACCAGGATCTCGACGACCTGATCGCCGCCTGCAAGCACGAGGATGCGCGCATCGAGGAGTTCGATACCTCATGCTTCTCCGGCGTCTACGTGACCGGCGACGTCACCCCCGAGTATCTCGAGCGCTTGCAGCTAGAGCGCTCCGACGCTGCCAAGCTTGCGCGCCGCGAGCGCCACGGCAAGCTGAAGGTCGTACGCGGGAGTTGAGTTCCGGCTCGGGACGTCGCGCCCCCCGCGCCATGTGAGCCCCCATCGTCCGACAAGATGCGCGATTTCCCGAGCATCCAGATGACAGCCGACGCAATCGATCCGCGCCGCGAGCTGCTGCTCATGCTGTTGCAGGCGGGCCTGCGCCGCGTGGATGGGCGGCGCTGCGTCCGCGAGGCGCTCGCCTCGGCACCCGAAGTGGCGCCGGTGTGGGTCGCCGCCATCGGCAAGGCGGCAGTCACGATGGCGCTCGGCGCGCATGAGGCGCTCGGCTCCGCCATCGAAAGCACGCTCGTCATCACACGCGACGGCGAAGGGCTGAGCGAGCTCACCACGCGCACCGACGCCGAGGTATACCTGAGCTCGCACCCGGTGCCCGATGCTCGCTCACTTGCTGCCGGGGAGCGGCTGCTCG
>DATIZW010000165.1:0-7983 GCA_035516875.1 Steroidobacteraceae bacterium | reverse complement strand
TAGACGTAGGCGGCGAGCAGGCGGACTTTGTCGTCGCCCAGCCATTGATGGGCCGGCATGGTGCCGTGACGTCCCTCCATGACCGTCTTGTGGAGCGTCGCCGCCGAGCCCCCGTACTGCCAGATGTCTGCCGTCAGGTCGGGGGCACCGATGACGTGGTTTCCCTTCGCGTCCGCACCGTGACAGGTGGCGCACAGCGTGAAGCGCTCCTTACCCGCCGCGACCTTCTCTGCTGGCTCGGGTCTGCCGTTGAGGCTCAGCACGTAATCGACCACCTCGTCAACGCCCTGCTCACCGCCGATTGCGCCACCGAGCGGGGGCATCAGGCCCTCGCGCCCGTGGGCGATCGACTGTGCGACGGAGTCGGGATCGCCACCGTAGTGAAAGTCATTCGTGGTGAGATTGGGAAAGCCCGGGCCGCCGCGCGCGTCCGAGCCGTGACAGTTGATGCAATAGGTCTCGAACAGGCTGTGTCCGAGCGCGAGCGCCCTGGGATCCTTGGCGAGCTCGGCGACGCTGCGTCCGGCGAAGGCGGCGTAGATCGGGGCGTACTGACGCTCGGCGTGCTGCATCTCCTGGCGGTACTGACGCGCCTCGCTCCAGCCGAGGAGGCCCGGAAAGCGGCCGAGCGCCGGGTAGAGCAGGAAATAGAGGAAGCAGAAGCCGATCGTGATGAAGAACAACGCCAGCCACCAGCGTGGCATGGGGTTGTTACGCTCGCGCAGGTCGGAATCCCAGACGTGCTCGCCGACCTCGCCCGGCGCGACTTCCCCGGGACGCGCGCGCGCCGTCCACCAGATGAGCCACGCGCACGCCAGCACGTTGAGGCTCGTGACGACCGCGATGATCACGCTCATGAGCGGCGACATCAGTGCTTCTCCCCGTGCCCGGCAATGTCGCCGGCTTCGAACGGCAGGCGTGCCGCAGCCTCATACTCCGCGCGGCGCCGGCGGCTCCAGGCCGACGCCCAGAGCGCGATGAACAGCACGAACCACGCGACGGTCACTGCTCCGCGCACCGTGTCGATATCGAGCTGCATGGTTCGCTCCTTCAGCCGCGCGGCTTGTCGAGACCGAGCGACTGCAGATAGGCGATGAGCGCGTCGAGCTCGGTCTTGTCCTTCACGGCCGCGGGTGCGCCGGCGATGTCGGCATCCGTATAAGGCGTGCCGAGCATGCGCAGCACCTTGAGCTTGCGCTGCGTCAGCTCACCGTCGATGGTGGCTTTGGCCAGCCAGGGGAAGCCCGGCATGTTGGATTCGGGAACGACATCGCGCGGGTTGTGCAGGTGCGCCCGGTGCCAGTCGTCGCTGTAGCGCCCGCCGACGCGTGCCAGATCGGGGCCGGTGCGCTTGGAGCCGAACTGAAACGGGTGGTCGTACTGCGATTCGGCGGCGAGCGAATACGGTCCATAACGCTCGGTCTCGCTGCGAAACGGACGGATCTGCTGCGAGTGGCACAGGTAACACCCCTCGCGCACGTACACGTCGAATCCCTCCTGCTGCAGCGCGGTGCGCGGTGTGATGTGGACGTCGCCCTGCTTGGCGGCGGCGCTGACCGCGAGCGGCACGATCTCGACCAGGCCGCCGACGCTGATCACCAGCACGATCAGCACGGTGAGGAGTCCGAGTTTCTTCTCGACGATCTCGTGGTTCATGAGGCTGCTCCGACCGCGGCGGCCGCGGCTGCCGCCGGCACCGGCTCCGGCAGCGGTGCGGGCACCGGCACGGGCACGGGCTTCTCCCCGCGGATGGTCATCCAGACGTTGTAAGCCATGATCCACATGCCGATGAAGAACAACGCCCCGCCCATGAGGCGCACCAGGTAAAAGGGATAGGTCGCCTTCACACTCTCGATGAAGCTGTAGGTGAGCGTGCCGTCGTCGTTGAATGCCCGCCACATCAGCCCCTGCATCACGCCCGCGATCCACATCGCGCTGATGTACAGCACCACGCCGATGGTGGCGGTCCAGAAATGCACGTCCATGAGGCGGACGCTGTACATCTGCTGGCGGTTGAACAGGCGCGGGATCAGGTAGTACATCGAGCCGATGGTCATCATCGCCACCCAGCCGAGCGCTCCGGAGTGCACGTGCCCGATGACCCAGTCGGTGTAGTGCGAAAGTGCGTTCACGGTCTTGATCGACATCATCGGTCCTTCGAAGGTCGACATGCCGTAGAACGACAGCGACACGATCATGAACTTGAGAATCGGGTCGGTGCGCAGTTTGTACCAGGCACCCGAGAGCGTCATGATGCCGTTGATCATCCCGCCCCACGACGGCGCGAGCAGCAGTATCGAGAACGCCATGCCGATCGACTGCGCCCAGTCGGGGAGCGACGTGTAGTGCAGGTGGTGCGGCCCGGCCCACATGTACACCGAGATCAGCGCCCAGAAATGCACTACCGAGAGGCGGTAGGAATAGATGGGGCGCTGCGCCTGTTTCGGCACGAAGTAGTACATCATCCCGAGGAAGCCCGCGGTGAGGAAGAAGCCGACCGCGTTATGGCCGTACCACCATTGCATCATGGCATCGACGACGCCCGAGTAGATGCCGTAGGACTTGGTCAGGCTCACCGGGATCGCGAGGTTGTTGAATACGTGCAGCACCGCGATCGTCACGATGAAGGCGGCGTAGAACCAATTGGCCACGTAGATGTGCTTGACGCGGCGCCTGGCGATGGTGGTGAAGAACACCACTGCATAGGACACCCACACGATGGTGATGAGGATATCGATCGGCCACTCGAGCTCGGCGTATTCCTTGCTCTGCGTGATCCCGAGCGGCAGCGTAATGGCCGCGGCGACGATGACCGCCTGCCAGCCCCAGAAGGTGAAGGCGGCGAGCCGGTCGCTGAAGAGCCGCACGTGACAGGTGCGCTGCACCACGTAGTAGGACGTGCCGATGAGGGCGCAGCCGCCGAAGGCGAAGATCACGGCGTTGGTATGTAGCGGACGCAGGCGGCTGTAGGTGAGCCAGGGGGTGTCGAAGTTGAGCTGCGGCCAGTAAAGCTGCGCCGCGATCAGCACGCCGACCGCCATGCCGACGATGCCCCAGACCACCGTCATGATCGCAAACTGCCGCACGACCTTGTCGTTGTAGGTCTCGGTCAGATTCATCGGCATTCCCCACGGCTGTAGCCGAAAGGCATGCTAGCGGTCGCGCGATTCTTCAGGCGTCCGTAGTTTCCGCAGAGTCGTTTGCGGGTGTTCGGCGCGCCGCGCGTCACTGGCAATACGCAGTTTGCCGGATGGACCGCGAGGGCCGCGGCCCACAGATTGCCGGCGTCGTCGCAAGCCGCAGGAGCTGACGCGGATGGTGTCGGTGCGCCGTATTCTGGTCGCAGTCAAGGAACCGATGGCACGCGCACTGCCCGCGGTCGCCAAGGCCACGCAGCTCGCACGCGCGCTCGGCGCGCGGCTCGAGCTTTTTCACGCCATCGACGCGGCGCTCTATGTGGACATGCTCGCCATGACGGGCAATGCGTTGCAGCCCTTCGAGGACGAGCAGCGCGAGCAGCTCGCGCAGCGGCTCTCCCGCATCGCCGCGCGTGCGCGCCTGCATGGGGTCGAGGTCAGCGTGGCAGTGGAGTGGGACTACCCGGTCTACGAGGCGATCGTGCGGCGGGCCGTGGCGATCGGCGCCGACCTCATCGTGGCCGAGCGGCACGCCGGCCGGCATATCGCCCCGGGGTTTCTCGGGCTCGCGGACTGGGAGCTGCTGCGTCTGAGCCCGATGCCGGTGCTGCTGGTGAAGAAAGCGCGACCCTACCATCACCCCGCGGTGCTCGCCGCCGTCGACCCCGGCCTCGCCTTCGGCAAGCCCGCGGGCCTCGATCAGGACATTCTGCGCATCGCCAGCACGGTGACGGAGGCGCTGCGCGGCAAGCTGCACGCGGTGCACGCCTGCGCGCCCGTGCCGGCAAGCCTGACGGCCCTGGGCACGACCGCGGCCTCGAGAATCGTCGCGACGGAACGCGCGCGTGCCAGCAGCGGTTTCGAGCGGCTGCTGCGCTCGACCAACATTCCCGCGGCGCGCCGCTACCTGGTGGGCGGCGATCCCTGTGACGGAGTGCGCGCGACGGCGGTGCGGCTGCGCACCGACATCGTCGTGATGGGAGCCATGTCGCGCAGCGGGCTCAAGCGCATGCTGATCGGCAACACCGCCGAGCGGCTGCTCGATCGCTTGTCGTGTGACCTGTTGATCGTCAAGCCGGCGGAGTTCGCGAACCGCGTCCCGCGCAGATGTCGCGGACCGCGGGTGCTTGCCGTGCAGCCGTTGTGCTGAGTGGTACCATGATCGGGTGCGCCGCGGCTCCGAGACTGATAACGCTCCTCACGCCGCCGGCGCGCTGAGCGTCCGCGGGCTCTGCAAGCGCTACCCGCGGTTGCTGGCGGTCGATCAGGTCTCCTTCGACGTCGCCCACCGTGAGATCGTCGGACTGCTGGGTCCAAACGGAGCGGGCAAGACCACGATCATCAACACAGTCCTCGACGTTCTCTCGCCGACCTCCGGATCGATCCGCATCGGCGGCCTGGACCTCGCCCGGCAGCGCTCACAGGCACTGGCGCGCACCAACTTCGCCGCCGTCTATGCGAGTCTCCCGGGTAATCTCACCGTGGCGCAGAACCTGCGCTTCTTCGGCCTGATCTACGGGGTGCGTGGGCTGAGCGAGCGCATCGAGGCGCTGCTGCGGGAGTTCTCCCTCGCCGAGCTGCGCAACACCAAGTGCGGCGTGCTCTCCTCCGGAGAGCTCACGCGCGTCGCGCTCGCCAAGTCGGTGCTGAATCGGCCCGAGCTGCTGCTGCTCGATGAGCCCACCGCCTCGCTCGATCCAGCCGCGGCCCGCGAGGTGCGCTCGGGAATCCGCGCGCTGGTGCGCGCGGCGAACTGCGGAGTGCTGTGGACGTCGCACAACATGTACGAGGTCGAGGAGGTCTGCGACCGGGTGCTGTTCCTCTCGCATGGCCGCATCCTGCTCGAAGGCGATCCGCGCCGGCTGCCGCACGAGCACGGCGTTCCCAATCTCGAGGAGCTCTTCATCCAGCTGGCACGCGAGCCGCTGGTGCCCCGCCAGGAGCCGCAACAGCGCCAGGAGCGTGAGGCATGAGGCTGCGCCCGGTGGCGGCGATTCTGCTGCGGCAGTGGTACCTGCTGCGCGGCAGCCCGGTGCGGGTACTGCCGATGTTTGCCTGGGTGGCGATCGACATCGTGCTGTGGGGCTTCATCGCGCGCTATCTCAACGCGGTGAGCGGCGCGGGGATCAACTTCACCGCGGTACTGCTCGGCGCGGTCCTGCTGTGGGATCTGTTCAGCCGTGTGATGCAGGGCGTGACCACCGCCTTCCTCGAGGACGTATGGTCGCGCAACTTCCTCAACCTGTTCGCGAGTCCCTTGACCATCTCGGAGTACGTGACCGGGCTCGTGACCGCGAGCATCGCCGGCAGCGTGATCGGCCTGACGGTCATGCTGGCCCTCGCGATGCCGGTGTTCGGCCTGTCGTTCCTCGCCCTGGGCGCGCATCTGCTGCTGTTCCTGTGCGTGTTGTATGGCTTCGGCGTCGCGCTCGGGGTGCTGGCGAGCGCCATGGTTCTGCGGCTGGGGCCGGCGTCCGAATGGCTGGTGTGGCCGATACCGGCGCTGTTGTCCCCGTTCTGCGCGGTGTTCTATCCGCTGTCGGTATTGCCGGGCTGGATGCGCGCCATCGCGCACCTGCTGCCGCCTTCGTACGTGTTCGAAGGCATGCGCGCGCTGCTCGCCGGACGGCCGGTCGACACCAGCGCGCTGCTGTGGGGGGCGGCGCTTGCCGCGCTCGAGATTCTCATCGCCGGCTACGTCTTCGTCGCGGTCTACCGCCACGCGGTGCGCACCGGACTCCTGGCACGCTACAGCGCCGAGACGGTGAGCTGAGGGGCGATACGCCGCAGCAGATCCTCCAGCGCGTGCGGCGCGGCGGTCGCGACCTCGTGCACGAGAAAGCCCTCCGCGGGCACGACGGGCTCGAAGTGCGAGCGCTGCCACTCGAGCACCGCCACGTCTGCCTCGGATGGGTCGGCGTCGCTGCGGCGCCGCTCCACGATGCGCGCTTCGAGCGTTTCCACGGGCGCCTGGCAGTGGACGATTACGGCCCGCACACCGAGCCGCGCGGCGAGCGCGGCGAACTGTGCCCGCTGCTCGCGTTCGCCGAAGGTGGCATCAACGATTGCGCTGTAGCCGCCGCCGAGAATGTCGCTCGCGCATTGCACGAGCCGCCGGTAGACCGCGCGCGTCGCCGCCGGCGCGTACAACCCCTGCGCCACAGCCGAGCCGGAGCGGTCCGCAGCCGCAAGGCCCGCCAGCCGCTTGCGCTCGATGTCGGAGCGCACATGCACGGCGGCAAGATGCGGCGCGAGGCGCTGCGCGAGCCAGGTCTTCCCCGAACCCGACAGACCGGACATCAGCAGCAGAAGCGGCGAGCGGGGCGCGAGCGAGCCGAGTGCGCAGGCGAGGTATGCCTGCGAGTCGCGTCGCGCCTCCTCCCTGGCGCGCTCTGACTGCCCGCCCCCGAGCGCGCTGAGCGCGGCGACCTTGCAGCGCACCAGTGCCCGATGGGCGCGGAACAACGGCAGGCAGCTGCACGCCTGGTAGTCGCCGCTTGCGGTGAGGTAGCCGCCGAGGAATGCCTGTGCGTGCAATGGCCGCTGTCGGGCGCCGAGATCGGCGAGCAGAAACGCGATCTCGTCGGCGACATCCGTCCAACGCAGCGCCGGCTCGAACTCGAGACAGTCGAATGCGCGCAACCCCGCGGCGAGTCGCACCACGTTGCGCGCGTGCAGGTCGCCGTGACACTCGCGCACGCGCCCGGCGGCAAACCGCGTGGACAGCGTCGGTAGCGCGGCTTCAACGGCTGCGGCGAGGGCCTGCGGCAAGCCTCGCGGAAACGGTATCTCGCCGAGCGGCGCGACGGCACAGGCCGCTTCGGCGACGTTGTCCGTGACGATGGTGCGCAGCGCTTCGGGGCGCCCCCACGGCTGGCGTGGATCGGGCAGCGGCAGCCGCTCGTGGATGCGGGCGAGCTCGCCGCCGAACACCTCGAGCTCCGCCGGCTCGATGCTGCCCGCGGCGAGCAGCCGATCGAGCTCGGCCCCGGGCGGGAATTGCCGCATCCGCACCGCGTGCTCGATGACCGCTCCGTGCCCGTCGATGCGCGCCGCGCCGTTCTCGACGGTGATGGCGCAGACATCGAGGTACAGCTCCGGCGCGAAACGGCGATTGAGGCGCACCTCCTCACGACAGAGAAATGCCCGCCGCTCGCCCGAGCGCAGGTCCACGAAGGGGTAGTGCACCGGTCGCTTGACCTTGTAGGCGAACTCGCCCGTGAGCAAGACCCAGGAAACGTGGGTCTCGATGAGCTGCACCGCGGTCACCGGGTGGGGGTAGGCGCGCGGCTCGAGCAGCGACTGCAGGTGAGCCGGCAAGGCGCTCATCGCAGCTTCCCGGTTTGGGTGCCGACCATGTCGCAAGTAGGAGCGCAGTCTCCGTGCGCAGCGTAGCACGTGTCGAGCCGGCGGCCTTTCAGTGCCCGCCTGCCCAGGCGGTCCCGGTGAAATGCGTATGGCATATGCCCGGCGAGGGACTACACTTTCGTCGATAGCCGACACCGGAGGTGGTGTCGTGCGGCCATCGTAGGGAATGCGGGAGTAAAGAATCATGAACGAGCACTATCACGCGCTGATCTGGATCGATCATCACGAAGCGCGGATCTTTCAGTTCAACGAGGAGCAATCCGATCGCACCATCGTGCGCAGCAGCCATTCCCATGAGCACCTCCATCACAGGGCCAATGCCCGCGACAGCGGCCATGCGCCCGTCGAACAGTCCTTTCTCGAGCGCGTGGCGCAGGCGGTGATGCATGCCGGCGCGATTCTGATTACCGGGCCGGCCAGCGCCAAGACGGAACTGGCACGACATATCGAGCGCAGGCATCCGGACCTGTCCAGGCGC
>DATIZW010000164.1:0-2977 GCA_035516875.1 Steroidobacteraceae bacterium | reverse complement strand
TCCGGAAGCAATGGGTTCACCGCATTTTCGACACATGCCGTAAGTGCCGTCCTCGAGACGTCGCAATGCGCTCTCGATGTCGCGCAGCTCCGCCTCGGTGTTGAGACGTATGCACGAAAGGACCTCGTCGTTGGCGCGTTGCGTCGACTGCTCGGCCCAGTCGGCACTCAGCGGGTCGCTCTCGCGGCGCATATCGCGCTCGACTGCCGCGAGTCGGCCACGCAGCTCCTCACGCCGGGCACGCAAGCGCTGCTCGATCAGGATGTAGATGCGCTGTTTCATTTGTTTAGATGTTGGCGCCGGCGCCGCTCCCCGACATCAGGGGGCAGCGCACGCGGCTGCGGAATCTACGTAGGGACGCGGGGCAGAAAACAATGGATTCTCGATCCGAGCGTGACCTCAGAATGAACCCGAACTGCGAGCCCGAGGGAGACCCTGTGACAGCCGTCGGCGCGGCGCCTGCAGCGACGCTGCACGGGCGGTTGCTGCACGTGTCGCGCATGGCGACCATCGGTGAGATGGCCGCAGGGGTCGCGCATGAGCTCAATCAGCCACTCACCGCCATCGCGAATTACGCCCAGGCCTGCGCCCGGCTTCTCGAGCGCCCGGACACCGACCCGCTCGAGCTGCGCCAGGCGTTGTCCGAGATCACGGCTCAGGCGGCGCGTGCCGCCGAGATCATCCGCCGTCTGCGTGCGCTCGCACGCGGCCAGCAGAGCGCCCGTATCCCGGTGAGCGTCAATGCGCTCATTCGCGAGCTCATCGAGCTGGTCGAGGGCGACGCGCGTCTGCACGGCGTGCAGTTGTCGCTCCACCTGGCCGACAATCTTCCCCAGGTACTGGTGGACACCGGGCAGATCCAGCACGTGATCCTCAATTTCGTACGCAACAGCCTCGAAGCACTGGCGGCGCAACCGAGCGGCGCGGGCAGCGTCGAGATCCGCAGCTCGCTCACCCCGCAGGGCGAGGTGGAGGTCGCGGTGAGCGACAACGGGCCGGGGCCGACCTCCGAGGCCATGTCACGCCTGTTCGATCCGTTCTTCTCTACCAAGGAGAGTGGCACCGGCATGGGCCTCGCGATCAGCAACACCATCGCGCGTCTGCACGGCGGCTCGGTCGGCTACCGACCGAATCGACCGGCTGGCGCCAGCTTCCATATCCTCCTCCCGGCGCAGCCTGTCGCCTGACCATGCAAGAGCCAGCTCCCACCATCTATGTCGTCGATGACGATGAGGGAGTACGCAATTCGCTGCGCTTCCTGCTGAAGTCGGTCGGACTTACGGCGCGCACATTGTCGTCGGCGCGCGAATTTCTCGAGACCTACCGGCCGCGGCAGCCCGGCTGCGTCGTGCTCGACGTGCGCATGCCCGGCATGAGTGGCCTCGAGCTGCAGCAACAGCTCAACTTGCGGGGCGCCATCATCCCAGTGATCTTCATCACCGGTCACGGCGATATCCCGATGGCCGTGGAAGCCATGCAGCACGGGGCATTCGATTTTCTGCAGAAGCCCTTCCGCGATCAGGATCTGATCGATCGCATTCAGCGCGCTCTCGAGCGCGACGCCCGCAATCGCACCGCGCTCACGCAGCACGACCGCATCCGCGAGCGTTTCGCGACGCTGACCCCCCGCGAGCGCGAGGTGCTTGCGCTCATGACGCGTGGCAAGCCGAACAAGGTGATGGCCGCCGATCTCGGCGTCAGTCAGCGTACCGTCGAGATTCACCGCGCGCGGGTTATGGAAAAGACCGGGGCCGCCTCACTGGCACAGCTGGTGCGCATGGCTATGGACCTGGAGTCGACACCGGCGACCTCCTGAGCGGTGCGAGCCACCGGGGCGAGATATGTCCTTAACCACGGGTGTGGTGTGATGTAGTCTGGGTAGGCGGATGCCCGGTCCCTGGGGTGGAGGTTCCCCGAGCACGTGTTACCAGCTGCGGCACACCTGGATGTTTTCGCTGCCGGCTTCCTGGCGGAAGCGTTGGATTCCGCCCCCGATGCCATCGTGATCGCCGATCCCTCGGGATGCATCCGTTACGCAAACTCACAAGTGCGTACCCTGCTCGGTTACGACCCTGCCGCGCTGATCGGCCAGAGCCTCGAGCTGCTCCTCCCGGAACGGCTGCGCGCGCGCCATGTGACGCACCGCGCGCACTACGCCGAGCGGCCGAGCGTGAGGCCTATGGGGACGGGGCTCGATCTCTATGCGCTGCGCAACGATGGCACCGAGGTGCCGGTCGAGATCAGCCTGAGCCCGATCCATGCCGAGGGCACTCGCAGCCTTACGGTCGCGGCACTGCGCGACGCGACTGAGCGACGCCGATACGGCTTGGAGCTTATCGAGGCACGGGAGGCTGCCGATCGGGCCAATCAGGCCAAGAGTCGGTTCCTCGCGACGGCGAGCCATGATCTGCGCCAGCCGCTACAGACGCTCGCGTTGCTGAACGGTGCCCTGCGCCGCCTGGTTGTGGATCCCGACGCGGTGGAGGCACTCGCACACCAGGATCAGGCGATCAGCGCCATGTCGCGTCTGCTGAATGCGCTGCTCGACATCAGCAAGCTCGAGTCCGGCGCCATCCGTCCCGATCCCCACGACTTCCCCGTGAATGCGCTCTTCGAGGAGATGCGCCGCGAGTTCTCCGACCTCGCCGCGGGCAAGGGGCTCGAGCTGCGCGCCGCTCCCACTGCTGCCAGCGCCCACTCCGATCGCGCGCTGGTCGGCCAGATCCTGCGCAACCTTCTCTCCAATGCCGTGAAATACACCGCACGCGGCGCGGTGGAGCTGCGCTGCGTGGCCGGCCCGCACACGGTGCAGATTGCCGTGGCGGACACCGGTGTCGGCATCGCCGCGGACCAGATCGAGCACATATACGAGGAGTTCTATCAGGTCGGGGTCGCGAGCAACACGACGCGCGAGGGCTACGGACTCGGGCTGAGCATTGTCCGCCGCGTAGTGGCGCTTCTCGGACTCAAAATTACG
>DATIZW010000163.1:0-2198 GCA_035516875.1 Steroidobacteraceae bacterium | reverse complement strand
ACAACATCCATCACCACTACGACATCGGCAATGAGTTCTACGAGCTCTGGCTCGGCAGTACCATGGCCTACACCTGTGCCTATTACCCGACGCCCGAGGCGACGCTCGATGAGGCGCAGGTCGCGAAGATGGACCACGTGTGCCGCAAGCTCCTTCTGAAGCCGGGGGAGAGCGTGGTCGAGGCCGGCTGCGGCTGGGGGATGCTCGCGATGCACATGGCGCGTCGTTACGGGGTGCGCGTGCGCGCCTTCAACATCTCCCACGAGCAGATCGCCTGGGCCCGCGAGCGTGCGGCGCGGGAAGGACTTGCCGGGCGGGTTGAGTACGTCGAGGACGACTACCGCAGCATCAGCGGCCACTACGACGCCTTCGTGTCGGTCGGCATGCTCGAGCACGTCGGGGTGCGCAACTACCCGACACTCGGGGGGATCGCGCAGCGTGTCCTGGGCGCGCGGGGCCGCGGGCTGATCCACTCGATCGGCCGCAACCACCCAGCACCGCTTCAGCCGTGGATCGAGAAGCGCATCTTCCCCGGCGCCTATCCGCCGTCGCTCGCGCAGATGGCGCGCATCTTCGAGCCGTGGGACCTGTCGATCCTCGACGTCGAGAACCTGCGCCTGCACTATGCGCAGACGCTGCGCCACTGGCTCGCGCTCTTCGAGAACGCGAGCGACCGCGTCCGCGCGATGTTCGACGAGAAGTTCGTGCGCATGTGGCGGTTGTATCTCGCGGGCTCGGTCGCCGCCTTCACCACGGGCACGCTGCAGCTCTTCCAGGTGGTGTTCGCCCCCGGGGTGAGCAACGACATCCCGTGGACGCGCGCTCATCTCTATACTCCTTGACGCCCCGCCGCGATGCGCAGCTGTGAGGTGCTGATCGTCGGCGGGGGGCCTGCAGGCTCGAGCGCTGCGTGGAAGCTGCGCAAGGCCGGCGCGGATGTGCTGCTGCTCGATCGCGAGCGCTTCCCGCGGTTGAAACTGTGCGCCGGCTGGATCACGCCCGAGGTGGTGCGCGATCTCGACATGGATGTCGGCGCCTATCCGCACCGATTGCTCACCTTCCCGCGCCTGCGCGTGCACTTCGGCAGGCTGCAGCTGCCGATCGCCTGCGTGCAGCACTCGATCCGTCGCCTCGAATGGGATGCCTGGCTGCTCGAGCGCTCGGGCGCGCCGGTGATCGAGCACAACGTGCGCCACATCGAGCGCGATGCCGACGGTTATGTGATCGACGGCGAGTTCCGTTGCCGTTACCTCATCGGCGCCGGCGGCACGCGCTGCCCGGTGTACCGCGAGCTCTTCCGCGAGGTGAACCCACGCTCGAGCGAGCTGCAGATCGTGACGCTCGAGCACGAGATCCGCTACGACTGGCAGGACGGCGACTGCCACCTGTGGTTCTTCGACCACGGGCTCCCGGGCTACTCCTGGTACGTGCCGAAAGAGCGCGGCTGGCTCAACGTCGGGATCGGCGGCATCGCCGCGCGCATGAAGCGCGGTGGCCACGACATCCGTGAGCACTGGGCCCATCTTGCGGCGATGCTCGATGCCGGCCTTGCCCCCGGCGCCGAGTACGAGCCGACGGGTTACAGCTATTACCTGCGCGGTGAGGTCACGATCGTGCGGCGCGACAACGCATTCATCACGGGCGACGCCGCAGGACTTGCCTCGCGCGACCTGGGCGAGGGCATTGGACCTGCGATCCGCAGCGGGCTGCGTGCGGCGCAGTCGATCCTCGAGGGCACGCCTTACCGGCTGGACGATGTGACCGGCTTGAGCGTCGGCAGCATCGCGCGCAGCATGCTCGGGCGCCTCAAGCGCGCAGGCCTTTATGGGCCGCGGCGGCTGCCGGGGAGCGGGGGAGGAGCTGCACATGGCTTACGTCACCGTGATCAATGAGCACCAGCACGTGCAGCAGATCGTGTCGGGGCATCACCACCTGACCGCCGACGAGGCCGTGTCGGCGGGCGGCAGCGATGCCGGATTCGCCCCACGGGAGCTGCTGCTCGCGAGCCTCGGGTCGGACACCGCGGTGGCGCTGCGCAGGCACGCGGCCCAGCACGAGTGGTCGCTCGGCAAGATCACGGTGGGTGTGCGCTGGTCGCGCGACTCCGCCGGGCGCGATCACATCGAGCGGCGGCTGTCCTTTGCGCGACCGCTCAGCGCGCAGCAGAAGGAGCAGCTGCTGCAGGTGGCGGCCGAGAC
>DATIZW010000162.1:0-15035 GCA_035516875.1 Steroidobacteraceae bacterium | reverse complement strand
GCTACGCACGCGAGATGGAAAGCGCACTGCGCGAAGGCGAGCAGACATCGCTGCAAGCCGTATCGCAGACCATCGCGGCATCGCTCCAGGGGCGCACCGACCTGCTTTACCGCGAGGCGCCGCCGCCGGCCGACACGGCGGTCGACGCCGCGACGGCGAGCCCCACGTCAGCGACCGCCGAAGCTGCAACGCCCGCTGCGCAAGCGAACGCCCCCGCGCCAGCGCCCGCCGCACCCGCGGCGGGCGCGTACGACCTGCGGCCGCTCGCCCTCAGCGCCGCGCCGCTCATCGACGGCTACGCCGACGACTGGCCGCACGATCCGGCGGCGTGGGCCTATTTCAAGCGCGACGACCGCCATCACTTCCGCATCCTCAGCGGCGTTTATGAGCGCATGTTGTATGTGCTGCTCGAAGTGCACGACGAGCACCCGGTGTTCGACGCCCCCGGCAGCAACACGCTCGATCCTGCGACCTTCGGCGACCGCGTGTGGATCGGATTTACGGACGGTCGCGGCGAGGAGCACCAGGTGTTCCTGGCCGCGAGCGGCCCGGGAACACTCACCGCGCGGCGTATCGAGTCCGGCGAATACGGCCAGAAAAGCGCACCACTCGAGCCGCGCATCCGCGCCGCCTGGCAGCCGGCCAATGACGGCTATCGCGTCGAGATGCGCGTGCCGCTGTCGATGCTCGGCAGCCGCTTCGGTGTGCTCGTGGACGATCGCGACACACGCGGCGCGGTGCCCGTGAGCTACGGTACGCTGCGCAGCGACGACCTGCACACTCTCGGCCGTCTGCTCGTGGCCGACCCGGAGCTCGGCCCTTACCTTGCGCAGTTCATGCAGCCGGGGCTGAAGCTCGCCGTGACTACGCCCGACGGGCGGGTGCTCGCGCGCGCCGATGCGCTCGCCTACGCGGGCAGCCTCGGCTCCGCGGCGCCGGTCCTCACCCGTCTCTACCGCCGCTTTGTCGACCGGCCGGGCGAGCGGCGGCTGCTCGAGGCGCACGCACCCATTTACGACCGTGATCATCAGCAGCTCATCGGCCAGCTCGAGGTTACGCAGGCGCCGGACCTTTGGATCCGCCTGCGCGATCGCGCTCTGACGCGCATGCTGAATTTCACCCTCGCGACCAGCGTGATCGCCGTGATCCTGATGTTCACGTTCGCCGCGTGGCTGGCACTGCGTCTGGCGCGGCTGCGGCAGGCGAGCGAGTCGGCACTCACGCGCCACGGCCTGATCGCCAGCTTTCCGGAGACCGAGGCTCGCGATGAGCTCGGCGACCTCGCGCGCAGCTTCTCGACGCTGCTCGCGCGGCTCAACGAATACACGAGCTACCTGCGTACGCTGGCCGGCAAGCTCGCTCACGAGATCCGCACGCCGCTCACCATCGTGCGCTCCTCGCTCGACAACCTCGAGGCCGAGCCGGTGCCGGACTCGGCCCGCACCTATCTCGCGCGCGCGCGCCAGGGGAGTGAGCGGCTGAACGGCATTCTCCTCGCCATGGGCGCCGCCAGCCGTGTCGAGGAAGCCATCGGCAGCGCCGAGCGCACGAGCTTCGATCTCGTGACGCTGCTCGATTCTGCGGTCGCCGCTTACCGCGGCGCCTTCCCCGAGCGTACCTTCTCGGCCGAGCTGCCCGCCGAGTCGGTCGTCCTCACCGGGGCCCCCGATCTCATCGTGCAGATGCTCGACAAGCTGGTCGACAACGCCGTGGATTTCAGCCCCCCGGGCTCAACCATCCGCGTGCGTCTGCTCGCCGCACCGCGGGAGGCGGTGATCGAGGTGGAAAATCCCGGGCCGCCGCTCCCGGTACACCTCGAAGGGCGGCTGTTCGAGTCGCTCTGGCAATCGCGTTCCGATCCGGACAGCCGGCCCCACTTCGGGCTGGGGCTCTATATCGTCCGGCTGATCGCGGAGTTTCACGGCGGCGAGGCGAGGGCCATGAGCCTCGCCGACGGCACGGGCGTGCGCGTCAGCGTCCGCCTGCCGCGTTGACATAAGACGGCACGCGCGGCGCCGCTCTCACGGCTCAGGCGTGCCGCAATCGCCTCCGCCGAGGCGCCAGATTATGTCTACAAATTGCGACTCTGTCGACAATTTGCGACATGGTGGTTTCCTGTGGAATCAGTACAATTAATTCCCGAAGGTACCGTCTGGAAACGAATTTCTGATGGACGCCGGAAGGGGCTGCTAGACGGTGATGCGGATAAGCAGCGCGGCATGAAGGAGATCAACAAACAGAAACTCGGGGATCGACGCGGGCACGGGTAACGACAATCCCTAACTTACTGTGGGTTGTCAGGAACGACACAACGCGTGGGTGAACACGCGGGCCTCGCGATAGAAGCCGGAGCGGTTGGCTCCAAGCGTTTCAGCCGGAAAGTTTAGATGCTCGTGAAGACGCGACAAGCCGCTGCGCTACGCCTGCTCGGCCTGAGCGGAAAACGTGGGCGCAGCGGTCGGAGCTGACAGCGAACCACCGGGTCGCTCGATGCAGCAATGCAACTCAAGGCCCCGCCCTCCGTGCGGGGCTTTTCTTTTTCCCGTGCGCACCGGCCTTACCGCACGCCGAGGTAGTTGAGGATCCCGCGTGCCGCTTCGCGCCCTTCAAACACCGCGGTCACGACCAGGTCCGAGCCACGCACCATGTCCCCGCCGGCGAACACCTGGGGGTTAGTCGTCTGAAAGGGCGTGCTCGCGGCGGCCGAGACGCGTACCCGGCCGCTCGGGTGCAGCCTGATGTGGTGCTCGGCGAGCCAGCGCGGCGGGCTCGGCAGGAAACCGAAGGCGATGATCACGGCGTCCGCGGGCACGATGTGCTCGGATCCGGCGACCGGCTGCGGCACGCGCCGCCCGCGCGCGTCGGCGGCACCGAGGCGCGTCTCGACGAGCTTCACCCCCTCGACCCGCTCACTGCCCACGATCTCGATCGGCTGGCGGTTGAAGAGGAACTCCACGCCTTCCTCGCGGCTGTTGCGGTAGTCGCGGTGCGAGCCGGGCATGTTGCCCTCGTCGCGCCGGTAGGTGCAGACGACGCTCTCGGCACCCTGACGTATCGCGGTGCGGTTGCAGTCCATGGCGGTGTCGCCGCCGCCGAGCACGACGACGCGCTTGCCGCGCAGGCTGATCAGCGCCTGCGCGCTGCCCTCGAACTGAAGCTCGTGGCGGATGTTGGCGATCAGGTACGGCAGCGCCTCGTACACTCCGGGCAGATCCTCTCCCGCAAAGCCGCCCTTCACGTACGTGTACGTGCCCATGCCGAGAAACACGGCGTCGTACTCGGCGAGCAGCCGCTCGAAGGCGACGCCGCTGCCGACCTCGCAGCCGAGGCGAAACTCGACGCCCATGCCTTCCATGATCTCGCGCCGCTGCTCGAGCACCTGCTTCTCGAGCTTGAAGGGTGGGATGCCGAAGGTGAGGAGTCCGCCGATGCGCGCGTAGCGGTCGAACACCACCGGCGCCACGCCGTGGCGCGAGAGGATGTCAGCGCAGCCAAGTCCCGCAGGTCCGGCACCGACGACGGCGACGCGCCTGCCGAGTGGCTGCACGTGCGACATGTCGGGCTTCCAGCCGCGCTTGAGCGCCTCGTCGGTGATGTATTTCTCGATCGCGCCGATGGTGACGGCGCCGAGGCCGTCGTTGAGCGTGCAGGCGCCCTCGCACAGCCGGTCCTGCGGACAGATGCGGCCGCACACCTCGGGAAGCGAGTTAGTCTTGTGCGAGAGCTCCGCGGCTTCGAACAGATTGCCCTCCTCGATCAGCTTCAGCCAGTTCGGGATGTAGTTGTGCACCGGGCACTTCCACTCGCAGAACGGGTTGCCGCAGGCGAGACAGCGACCCGCCTGCTGCGCGGCGCCGGCGGCATCGTAGGACGCGTAGATCTCGCGGAAATCGCGGATGCGCACCTCGGCTGAGCTCTTGGCCGGGTCGCTGCGCGGGATGTCGAGGAACTGCAGGTTCTTGTCGGCCATGGCCGCGTTGTGCCTTCAGGCCGCGCGCCGCAGATTCTCGATGAGCGAATCGATGGAGGCGGCCTTCGGCTTCACCACCCAGAACTTCGGCAGAAAGGTGCGCAGGTCGTTGACGATCTCCTCCGCCCAGAGGCTGCCGGTTTCCTCCACGTGCCGCCCGAGCAGGCTCTCCAGGTGCTGCACGTGCGACTGCATGGCCTCGGGATGAATGCGACTGATGTCGATGAGCTCGTGGTTGTAGCGGTCGACGAAGTTGCGCTCGAGATCGAGCACGTAGGCGAAGCCGCCGGTGAAGCCGGCGCCGAAGTTGACCCCGGTGCGGCCCAGCACGCACACCGCGCCGCCCGTCATGTACTCGCAGCAATGATCGCCCGACCCTTCGATCACGGCGAGCGCGCCGGAATTGCGCACCGCGAAGCGCTCGCCCGCAACCCCGGCGGCATACAGCTCACCACCCGTCGCGCCGTACAGGCAGGTGTTACCCATGATGATGGTGTCCTTCGCCACGAAGCGCGCCGCGCGCGGATGCCGCAGCACGATGCGACCGGCCGCCATGCCCTTGCCGACGTAATCGTTGGCGTCCCCTTCCAGATAGAGGTGCAGCCCGCCGGCATTCCATACACCGAAGCTCTGCCCGGCGTTGCCGCTACAGCGCACCGTGACGGGCGCCTCCTCCATGCCGTAATTGCCCCAGCGGCGCGCGATCTCGCCCGAGAGCCGCGCGCCGATCGAGCGGTTGAAGTTGCTGAGCTGATAGCGCCACTCGCCGCCGCGCTTCGCCTCGATGGCGGGCAGTATTTCGCGCACCATGCGCTCGGCCAGCTCGCCCTTGTCGAACGGCACGTTGGCGGGCAGGGTGCAGAACTGCGCCGCAGCGGTGCTGAGTCCGGCGGTGGACAGGATCGGCGCGAGGTCGAGCTTGCGCTGCTTCGCGGTCTCGCCGCCGCGCACCTCGAGGTACTCGGTGCGGCCGATGATCTCGGCGAGGCTGCGCACCCCGAGCGAGGCGAGGATCTCGCGCACCTCCTCGGCGACGAAGCGGAAGTAGTTGATCACCATCTCCGGCAGCCCGGTGAAGTACTTCGAGCGCAGTACCTTGTGCTGCGTGGCGACTCCGGTGGCGCAGTTGTTGAGGTGACAGATGCGCAGGTACTTGCACCCGAGCGCCACCATCGGCGCGGTGCCGAAGCCGAAGCTCTCCGCGCCGATGATGGCTGCCTTCACCACGTCGAGCCCGGTCTTGAGTCCCCCGTCGGTCTGCAGCCGCACGCGGTGGCGCAGTGCATTGATGCGCAGCGTCTGGTGCGTCTCGGCGAGCCCGAGCTCCCACGGGGTGCCGGCGTACTTGATCGAGGACAGCGGGCTCGCACCCGTACCCCCGTCGTAGCCGGAGATGGTGATGAGATCGGCATAGGCCTTGGCGACCCCGGCGGCGACCGTACCGACTCCCGGTTCCGCGACCAGCTTCACCGACACCAGCGCCGCCGGGTTCACCTGTTTCAGGTCGAAGATGAGCTGCGCGAGGTCCTCGATGGAATAGATGTCGTGGTGCGGTGGCGGTGAGATGAGCCCGACGCCCGGACGGGCGAAACGCAGGCTGGCGATCATGTCGTTGACTTTGTGCCCGGGCAGCTGCCCGCCTTCGCCGGGTTTTGCGCCCTGCGCGATCTTGATCTGCAGCACCTCGGCGTTGATCAGGTACTCGGGGGTCACGCCGAAGCGGCCCGAGGCCACCTGTTTGATCTTCGAGTTCTTCTCGGTGCCGTAGCGCGCCGGGTCCTCGCCACCCTCGCCGGAGTTCGAGCGCGCGCCGAGGCGATTCATGGCGATCGCCAGCGCCTCGTGCGCCTCGGGTGAGAGCGCGCCGAGCGACATGCCGGCGCTGTCGAAGCGGGCGAGCACCGCATCGGGCGATTCGACCTCCTCGAGCGCGATGGCCGGCGCGCGCGGCTTGAGCACCAGCAGGTCACGGAAGGTGGCCGGCGGACGCTCGTTGACCAGGCGTGCGAACTGGCGGTAGAGCGCATAGTCCCCGGAGATCACCGCCGCCTGGAGCGCTGCGATCACGTCGGGGTTGTACATGTGGTGCTCGCCGCCGTGGACGTACTTGAGGAGCCCACCCGGGCCGATTCCCTCACGCGGATTCCAGGCGAGCTCGGCCAGGGTGCACAGGTCTGCTTCCAGGTCGGCGAAGTCCGCACCCTGCACGCGGCTCTCGGTACCCGTGAAGCACAGCGCGACCACCTCCGCTGCGAGGCCGACGATCTCGAACAACTGCGAACTGCGGTAGCTCGCGATCGTCGAGATGCCCATCTTCGACATGATCTTGAACAGCCCCTTGCGCACCCCCGCACGGTAGCTGCGCCCGAGCTCGAGGCGGGCGGCGAAATCGAGCTTCACCCGCCCGCCGCGCATCATCTCGAACAGCACCTGGTACGCCATGTACGGATACACGGCGGTCGCCCCGTAGCCGATCAGGCAGGCGAAGTGGTGCGGCTCGCGCGCGGTGCCGGTCTCGACGAGCAGATTGCACTTGCAGCGCAGCCCGGTCCGCACCAGGTGCTGATGCACGGCCCCGGTTACGAGCAGGGCGTGCGCCGGCACCCGCCCCTTCACCAGGTAGCGGTCCGACAGCAGCAGCACGAGCTTGCCCTCGCGCACCGCGCTCTCCGCCTGCGCGCACATGCGCACGATCGCCGGGCGCAGGCCCTCGGGCGGCGCGTACTGCAGATCGATGAACTCGTGCGTCACCTCGGGAACGGCGAGGATCTGGCGCAGCTTGCGTTGCGAGAGAATCGGCGAGCCGAGCACTACCTGACGCGCGTGCTCGGGTGCAGGCACGAAGATGTTGCACTCCGGGCCGATCTGCGTCTGCAGCGACATGACGATGGTCTCGCGCAGCGGATCGATCGGCGGGTTGGTGACCTGGGCGAACTGCTGGCGGAAGTAGTCGTACAGTGAGCGCGCCTGGTGCGACAGCACCGGCATCGGTGTGTCGTCGCCCATCGAGCCCACCGCTTCGTTCTCGTCCTGCGCGAGCACGCGGATGATGTCGTCGCGCTCCTCCTGCGTGACGTTGAACATCTTCTGATAGAGGCCGAGCGTGGCGCGGTCCATCGGCTCGGCGGCGAGACGCGGGTCGACCAGGTCGCTCTCGAGGTAGCGCACGCCCTGCTTGAGCCACGCCTTGTAGGGCTGGCGCGTCTTGAGCATCTGGTCGATGTCGCTCGAGGCGAGCAGCGTGCCGCTCTCGAGGTCGAGGGCGATCATGTCCCCGGGGCCGAGCTTGCCCTTGCGCAGCACGTCCTGCGGCTGGTAATCCCACACGCCGGTCTCGGAGGCGATGGTGAGGCAGCGGTTGCTGGTGATGCAGAAGCGCGCCGGGCGCAGCCCGTTGCGGTCGAGCGTGCACAGCGCATAGCGGCCGTCGGTCAGCACCACCCCCGCCGGGCCGTCCCACGGTTCCATGTGCACCGAGTAGTACTCGTAGAACGCGCGCAGGTCCGGGTCGAGCGCGTCGAGCCCATGCCACGCCGGGGGCATCAGCAAGCGCATGGCGTGCAACGGATCGAGCCCCCCCATGAGCAGCACCTCGAACATGTTGTCGAGGCTCTGCGAGTCCGAGCCGCTGAGCGACACCAGCGGCAGCAGCTCCTCGAGCTGCGGCAGGAGCGGGGAGCGCAACAGCGGGCCGCGTGCCAACGCCCAGTTGCGGTTTCCCTGGATGGTGTTGATCTCCCCGTTGTGGGCGAGATAGCGGTACGGGTGTGCCAGGCGCCACTGCGGCAGGGTGTTGGTGGAGAAGCGCTGGTGGAACACCGCCACCGAGCTCTCGAGCCGCGGATCGGCGAGGTCCGGGTAGAACCGTGCCAGGTACTGCGGCATCACCATGCCCTTGAAGACGATGGTGCTCGCCGAGAGGCTCGGGACGTAGAACGCGGGGTCCCTCTCCTGGCAGGCCTTCTCGGCGAGGCGGCGTGCGACGAACAGCCGGCGGTTGAAGGCGGCCTCGTCGAGGTCCGCCGAGGGGCAGTTGACGAACAGCTGCTCGATCATCGGCAGCGACCGGAGCGCATCGGCACCGCAGGCATCGGCGTTCACCGGCACGGTGCGCCAGCCGGCGACCTCGAGCCCCGCTCGCGCGAGCTCGGCGGCGAGTGCGGCCCGCGCGAGTGCCGCCTGAGGCGGATCGCGCGCGAGGAAAACCAGCCCCGCTGCGAAGCGGGGTGCGAGGGTGATACCGGCTTCGCCCGCCACCGCGCGCAGGAAGCGCTCCGGGCGCTTGAGCAGCAGCCCGCAGCCATCGCCGGTCTTGCCATCGGCGGCGATGGCGCCGCGGTGCGTCAGGCGGTTGAGCGAGGTGATGGCGGTACGCACCAGCCAGTGACTCGGCGCATCGTCCAGGCTGGCGATCAGGCCGAACCCACAACTGTCGCGCTCGTACGCGTCCTTGTAGAGCGAAGGCGGCGGAGCATGCATAGCGATGGCCTCGAAAGATGCGGGCATACCGGCAGGCACATGCGGGCTGCGGGCAAGGCACCCGCCGCCGCAAACCCACGGGGCAAAATTCGTTCGCTCAGGAGATCCGCGGGCTCTCAAGCGAGAAGGTCGCGGACATCAGTCGGAAGTCGCGGGAGCGGTCGGGCCGCTGTGCCGTCGATCGACTGTCTCACACCATCACTATGCGTTCGATAATAGCGCCCCGCGAAGCTCTTGCAAGCATCATGACCGTCCTCACCACCCCGCGGCTGACCCTGCGGCACTGGCGCGAGAGTGACCTCGAGCCATTCGCCACGCTCAATGCCGACCCAGTGACCATGGAGTTCATGGCGCGCTGCCTCAGCCGCGAGGAGAGCGATGCGTTTGCGCGGCGGGCCGAGGCCGACATCGAGCGGCGCGGGTGGGGCCTGTGGGCGGCCGAAGTGCAGGCGCCAGGGCAATTCATCGGTTGCGTGGGGCTCGCCGTACCCGCCTTCCGCGCGCACTTCACACCCTGCGTCGAGATCGCGTGGCGGTTGCGGCGCGAGAGCTGGGGCCAGGGTTTCGCTAGCGAAGCCGGCCGCGAGTGTCTGCGCTTCGCCTTCGAGAGGCTGACCCTGCGGGAAGTCGTGGCCTTCACCGTGCCGGCCAACACCCGCTCGCGTGCGGTCATGGAGCGTCTCGGGATGCGGCGCGATGCGGGCGGCGACTTCGATCACCCGCGGCTGCCACTACGGCACGCCCTCTCCCGTCACGTGCTCTATCGGCTGAGTGCGCCGCAGTGGGCGGCGTTGACCTGAGGCGCCGACAGCGTTGTGATCGTCTGCCCTTGCACGCAATGTGCGAGCTGCTCCAACATGCGCGCCACCGCGTTCGCGCCGCGACGCTGCTCGACCAGATGGCGCGTGCCTCCGCCCGCCACCCACGCATCCGCGAGAAGCTCCTCTGCGGCCCCCTCGAGTACATCCTCGATGCGCCCAAAGCGCGCGCCCTGGCGCTCAAGCGCCTCTCCCCCAAGGCGCAGGGCTACCTGGCAAGCCTGTGCGAGTAGCGGGGGCGTAAGCGACAACGGTCCACATGAGGCGAGACGCCTCAGGGTGGCGGCTCACGCACGGTGAGCGTCACGATGACGATCTGCGTGCGGCGGACGATGGTGAGCTCGAGCGCGGTGCCCGGCGGCACGCGGCCGAGGCGCCGGTGCAGGGCATCGATGCCGTCGACCGGCTCACCGCCCACGGCGACGATCAGGTCTCCCGGCCGCAGGTCGGAGTCCGCCGCCGGCCCCTGGGCCTCGCGCGACATCACTTCGACCGCGCTGCGGGTGGTCAGCCCCAGCCCGCGCACCAGGCGCAGGTCGAGCGGCCGGTCACGGGCCGCAACACCGAGCCAGGCGCGGCGTACCCGGCCCTGGGTGAGGATCTCGGTCAGCACCCATTGTGCCGTGGTCGCCGGGATGGCGAAGCCGATGCCCTGCGCCATGGCGATGATCGCGGTGTTGATCCCGACCACGCCACCGAAAGGCTCGACCAGCGGGCCGCCGGAATTGCCGGGATTGAGCGCGGCGGTGTGCTGCACCACGTTCTCGATCAGGCGTCCGTGGCGGCTGCGGAGCGAGCGCCCGAGCGCACTCACCACGCCGGCGGAGACGGTCGACTCGTAGCCGAAGGGGTTACCCACCGCGACGACCAGCTGCCCGGCACGCAGGCGCTGGGCGCTCGCGAGTCGCGCGTACGGCAGCGCGCCCGCCTGCGCGCGCAGCACCGCGAGGTCGGTCGCCGGATCGCGCCCGGCGACGACCGCCGGTACGCTGCGTCCGTCGACGAAAGTGACCCGCGCCTCGCTGACACGTTGTACGACGTGCTCGTTGGTCAGAAGGTAACCGTCCGGCGTGACCACCACGCCGGAACCGGCGCCGCCACGCGCCCGTTCGGCCTCGGCGGCGCCTCCCACGTACACGCTCACGACGGCAGGGCCGACCCGTTCGACGGCGCCCACCACCGCGGCGGAATAGGCATCGAGTGGCCCCTCGCGCCGTGCATCCGGCGGCATGTCAGGCGGCGCGCCAGGGCCTATTTCAGGCGGCACTTCAGGCAGTGCGCCGGGTACGGCGGAATCGGGTGTGCCGTGGGGCAGGGTATCGCGATCGAGCATCGCGCTGGCATGGGGCCGCCGCAGACAAACTCAAGCCTGAGAGCGGTGTTCGGGCGGACCCGCGCCGCGCCCTGTCAGGTTTCGTGCGCCGATTCCTGCGAGAATCCCGGCTGCCCCCATGATTTCACTGGCACAAACTGCCATTCTGCTGGCTGCGGCCGTGGTCACGGTATCGCTGTTTCGTTTCGCGCGTCTCTCCTCGATCCTCGGCTACGTGGCGGCCGGGCTCGCCATCGGCCCCTGGGGGCTGAACCTCATCGGTGACATCCACCACATCACGCAGGTGTCCGAGTTCGGCGTGGTGCTGCTGCTGTTCGTCATCGGGCTCGAGCTGCAGCCGACGCGGCTGTGGGTGATGCGGCGTATCGTCTTCGGCCTGGGTCCCGCGCAGGTGGCGCTGTGCACGCTGCTGCTCGGGGTGCTGGCCTGGGCGCTCGGCCAGCGGCCGACGGCCGCAGGCATCGTCGGCTTTGGCCTGTCGCTCTCTTCCACGCCGCTCGTGCTGCAGGTGCTGGCCGAGCGCGGGCAGCTCAGGAGCCAGTACGGCCGCGCGGCATTCGGCATGCTGCTGTTCCAGGATCTCGCCGTGCTGCCGGTGCTCGCGATCCTGCCGCTGCTCTCGCCGCTCGCGCCGGCGCACCTCGCCGCCAACTGGTGGGTGGAGCTCTTGAAGCTCGCGGCGGTGATTGCGGCGGTCATCATCGGCGGCGGACGCGTGGTGCTGCGGCCGGCGCTGCGCATCGTGGCGCGGGTGCGCGTGGGAGAGGTGTTCACCGCCGCGGCTCTTCTCACGGTGATCCTCACCGCGCTGCTCGCGACGCGGCTTGGCCTGTCGGCCTCGCTTGGGGCGTTCATCGCCGGTGTGCTGCTCGCCGACAGCGAGTTCCGCCACGAGCTCGAGGCCGATCTCGAGCCCTTCAAGGGACTGTTGCTCGGCCTGTTCTTCATCGTCGTCGGTATGTCGGCGAACCTCGGGCTGTTGCGCTCCGAACCGCTGACGCTGCTCGCGCTCACCGCCGGCTTTCTCGCGATCAAGATCGCCGCGATCACGGTGCTCGGGCGGCTGGCGGGCCAGCCGGGAGAGTCGGCGCGCCGGCTGGGATTTGCGCTGTGCTCCGGTGGCGAGTTCGCCTTCGTGCTGTTCTCACTCGCCGCACGGGAGGAGATTATCGACCGCCACACGGCCGATATGCTGGTCCTCGCGGTGACGCTGTCGATGATGCTCGGCCCGTTGCTGCTACTCGGACACGAAGCCGTGACGCGCCGCTGGCTGAGCCCGCGTGCCGCCCCGTACGACGCCATCGACGAGCACGATATCCCGGTCATCATCGCCGGCTTCGGTCGCTTCGGGCAGATCGTCGCGCGCGTCCTGCGCATGAAAGGGACGCCGTTCACCGCGCTCGACAGCAGCCAGCGGAACGTCGATTTCGTGCGCCGTTTCGGCAACCAGGTCTACTACGGCGACGTCTCGCGACTCGACCTGCTGCGCGCCGCCGGTGCACAGAGCGCCCGCGTCCTGGTGCTCGCGATCGACGACGTGGAGGCCTCGGTGCGGACCGCCGAGCTGGTACGCGAGCAGTTCCCGCAGCTGAAGATCTTTGCGCGCGCGCGCAACCGCCAGCACGCCTTCTCCCTGATGGACGCGGGCGTCACCGACGTGATCCGCGAGACCTACGCCTCGAGCCTGGAGATGGCGGGTGCGGTGCTGCAGGCGCTCGGCGCAACGCCGGCGGACGCGCGCGAGGCGGTACGGCGCTTCCGGCAGTACGACCAGCAGACCCTCGAGGCGCAGTACCAGGTGAAGGAGGACGAGGCGAAGTTCCTCGCCACCTCGCTGGCGGCGGCCCAGCAACTTGAGAAGCTGTTCGAGGCCGACCGCGCGCGTTCCGAGGCAGCGCCGCGCAATGGATGAGGCACGCAGCGTTCGCGACTTCTGGTTCGGTGCACTGCCGATGTCGGCACAGCGGCTGAAACGCCGCATCCGCTTCTGGTTCGGCGATGAGACCTCGGAGCTGCGCCAGCGACGCGACGCCGAGATCTACCGCCGCTTCGGCGCGCTGCTCGAGCGTGCCGGGAGCGGCGCGCTCGACGCCTGGGCGGATGGCCCGCGGCGGCGCTTGAGCCTCATCATTCTGCTCGACCAGTTCCCGCGCCACATGTATCGCGGTACTGCCCGCGCTTTCGCCTATGACGAGCGCGCGCTCGCGCTGACGCTGTCGGGAATGCAGGCGGCGGCCGACGCCGCCCTGGACGTGGTGGAGCGCATGTTTTTCTACATGCCGCTGCAGCACTCGGAGCGCTACGAGGTGCAGGAAGAGTCGGTGGCCGCGTACCGGCGGCTGCTGAGCGAGGTAGCGGAGGAGCTCGAAGAGCCGTTCGCCGGCGCGCTGCGCTCGGCCGAGAATCACCGCGCGATCATCGCGCAGTTCGGCCGCTTTCCCCATCGCAACCGCGCCCTCGGGCGCGTCACCACTCCGCTCGAGCGCGATTGGCTGCGCGTCGGCGGCGACAGCTTCGCTCAGTAGCTGCCGGTGAGCCGCTCGAGATGACGGATGCGGCTCTCGAGCTCGCGCTGCGCCTCGAGCAGCTCCACGGCGAGCGCTGCGCCGCTCACGTTGACTCCGAGGTCCTGCATGAGCCTGCCGACCACGCGCAGGCGCGGCAGCGCCGTCGCCGGCACCTGCCATTGCCCGGGGCGGCTCTCGCGCGGTGCCACCACGCCGAGCGCAGCGAGCTCCATCACGGCATCGAGCTCGAGGCGGCAGAGCTCACACACCTCGGCAGCGGCGATCCAGTCGCCTTCGCCGAGCACGTGCGCTTCGAGTACCTGTGTCACCCGTACCATGGCATCACCTCCCCTCGCCGGCGCGTGGATCGAAGTTGAGCTTGGCGCGCATCTGCTCATAGAGCGCCTTCGCCTCCGGTGAATTCGCCGGCGGCAGAACGACCTTGAGCTGCACGTACTGGTCGCCGGGGGGCTGCCCGGGCAGGCCGCGCCCGCGCAGTCGCAGCTTCTGGCCGGCCTGCGCGTTCGCGGGGATGTGCATCTCGACGTCGCCACCCAGCGTCGGCACGGTCACCGTGGCGCCGAGCGCGGCCTCCCAGGGGGCCACCGGGAAGCTGAGCGTGACGTCGCGCCGCTCGAGGGTGAAGCGCGGGTGCGGCAGGATGTGCACCTCGAGGTACAGGTCCCCGGCACTGCCACCGGCGCCCGCCTCACCCTGCCCGGCGAGCCGGATCAGCTGCCCCTCGGTGACGCCCGCAGGGATCGTCACGCGCACCGTGTGCGAATGCAGCGCCACGGCGCCGTCACGCTTGACCTCGGGCCGCTTCAGCTCGAGCGTACGCACCGTGCCGCGATAGGCCTCCTCGAGGTCGATGTCGATACGCGCGTGATGGTCGCGCCCGGCGCGGGCGACCCCTTCCGCAAACGGCGTGCTGCCGCCGAACAGCGTGGAGAAGAAATCGCTGAAGTCCTCGCGCGCGAAGCCGCCGTCGTGAGCGGCGCCGGCGTGGGCGCGCCGTCTCGGCCCCGCACCCCCCGGGCGACCGGAGAACTCGAACCCGCTCCCCCAGTCCGGCGGTGGGTGAAACTGCTGGCCGGACTTCCACTCGCTCCCGAGCTGGTCGTAGGCGGCGCGCTTCTCCGGATCCTTGAGCACCTCGTAGGCTTCCTGGACCTCCTTGAAACGCGCCTCCGCATCCTTTTCCTTGCTGACGTCGGGGTGGAACTTGCGCGCCAGGCGGCGGTAGGCGGTCTTGATATGCTCGGCGCTGGCGGCACGCTCGACGCCCAAGGTCTTGTAGTAGTCCTGGAACTCCATGGGTTGACGCCTCGGCGCCGCGACAGTCTGGAAGGAGGAATTCTAGCCGCTGCCCGCACTGCCACGGTGCACGAAGTTGTGAGCCGGCACCGCGGCGAGGCAGGCAGCTCACCGGCGACTCGCGCGCGGCGTGGCTGACTGCCCTTTGCATGGGGCACAGAACTTGCTTCCTCAAGGTCGTGGCGATCGACAGCGGCCCTATCATGCGCATGTTTCGACCCCCGCCTCAGAGGAACCTGCGGGCGTTCTGCGTGGCTGCGCGCCACCGCAGCTTCAAGTTCGCCGCCGATGAGCTGTGCCTCACACCCTCGGCCGTGAGCCACCAGATGAAGGAACTGGAAACGGTGCTCGGCACACGGCTGTTCGAGCGTCGCGCGCGTTCGCTCGAGCTGACGACGGCGGGACATCGGCTGCTCGATGAGGTGGAGCCACTGCTCGAGGCACTCGATCGCACGTTGGCGCAGTTCGCGCGTCACCATGGCCGCCAGACGCTGCGCGTGCGCTTGCCCGCGCTGTTCGCCAACGAGCTCTTTATCCCGCGGCTCGGGGAATTCTGCGAGGCACACCCGCTGATCGACGTGCAGCTCGACACGCGCGATCCGCGACCCGCC
>DATIZW010000161.1:0-4629 GCA_035516875.1 Steroidobacteraceae bacterium | reverse complement strand
CGCTCACATGCCCTCCTTCGACGCCGTTTCCGAGCTCAACGCTCACGAGGTGACCAACGCGGTCGACCAGGCGAACCGCGAGCTCCAGCAGCGCTTCGATTTCAAGGACACCGGCGCGCGCTTCGAGCTCAGGGATTTCACCGTCACGCTGCACGCGCAGGTGGACTTTCAGCTCAAGCAGATGCTCGAGATCCTCAAGCCGCGCCTCGCCAAGCGTGGCGTCGATCTCGTGTGCCTCGAGGTGCAGGAGCCGCAGACCACGCTCTCTTCCGCCCAGCAGGAAGTCCTGCTGAGGCACGGCATCGACCAGGAGACCGGCAAGAAGATCATGCGGCTGGTGAAGGACTCCAAGCTCAAGGTGCAGGCGAGCCTGCAGGGCGACAAGGTGCGCATCAGCGGCAAGCAGCGCGACGACCTGCAGGCCGCTATCGCCTTGCTGCGCGGCGCCAAGCTCGACGTACCGTTGCAGTTCAATAACTTCCGCGACTGACGCGGGCGATCGTGCGGCACAGCTCCTCGGTGGCGTCGAGCACGCTCGGCCCGAGGCGGCTGAGTGCCTGATTCTCGAAGGCCACCACGCGGTGCTCGCGTACCGCGGCGAGGGTCGGGAAACGCTGCCAGTCGGCTACCCAGGCGGCACCCTCGCCGGGCGGGGCTGCGGCGACGATGATGTCGGGGTTGCGGGCGATGACCGCCTCGGTATCCACGAGCGGCCCGGGCTCCGGCAGATCTGCAAACACGTTGCGCGCCCCGCACAGCGTGAGCGCATCGCTCATCAGGTGTTTGCCGCCGACGGTGTAGATCGGTCGGTTCCACACCTGCAGCAGCACGGTCGGCCTGTGGTCCGCGGGTGTGCCGTAGGTACGTGCGAGAGCCGCGAGGCGCATCTCCAGGGAGTTCGCGGCGCGCTCCGCCGCCGCCTGCGTGCCGGCGAGTGCGCCGAGACGCCGCAGCGATCCCGGCAGGTCGGAAAGTCGCACGACCTGCTGGTCGTAGGTGGGGATACCGAGGCCGGCGAGCTTGTCGCGCTGTGCGGGATTGCCGCCGGCGGGCCAGGCGACCACCACGTCCGGCCGCAGCGCGACGAGGCGCTCCATGTCGATCGTGGCCACATCGCCGATGCGCGGTACGGCGCGCGCCGCCGCCGGCTCATCCGAGTACTCGACCGTGGCGATCACCTGAGCGCCGGCGCCCGCGGCAAACAGCATCTCGGTGGCCCCGGGCGAGAGGCTCACCATGCGCAGCGGCGCCCGCCCCACGGCAACCGCGCGACCAAGATCGTCCGTTACCAGCCGCGCGCGTCCCGCCGTCGCCTCGACCGCGCCTGCGCCCGCGCCGGCACGGGCAATGAGCGCGAGCCCGGCGAGCGCCAGTGTCAGCCGTGCGCGCACAACGCCAGCACCCGCTCGCGCAACAGCTCGGGTGTGACTTCCGCGGGGGGCACCGCGGGCCCGACGCTGATGCCGATACGCGCGGAGATGCTCTGCAGCAGCGGCGCCCAGAAGCGGCGGGCGTGGCGGCTGAACAGCGAACCCCACAGTCCGGTGAGCGCAATCGGCACGACCGGCACCGGTGTCTGCGCGAGAATGCGCATCAGCCCGGGGCGGAAGGGACCGATGAGGCCGTCCGTGGTGAGCCTGCCCTCGGGAAAGATGCACACCAGCTCGCCGGCGGCGAGCTCGTGCGCCACGATCGCGAAGGCGCGCTCGTACACCGCCGGATCCTCCTTCTGCGACGCGATCGGCACCGCCTTCATGCCGCGCGCCAGCACGTTGATGACGGGCGCGGAGAAGATCGCGCTCTCCATGACGAAGCGGATGGGACGGCGGCAGGCGGCCGAGATCACCAGCGCGTCGACGAAGCTCACGTGATTGCACACCAGCAGTGCCGCACCCTCGTCGGGAATGTTCTCGAGCCCGCGCTCATCGAGGCGGTAGACGGTATGCACCAGCAGCCACGCCACGAAGCGCAGCAGGAACTCCGGCACCAGCGTGTAGATGTAGGCGGCCACTACGGCGTTCAAAAGCGCCGTGAGCAGCACCAGCTGCGGGACGCTCAGACCGGCGGCGAGCATCGCCGCGCCAAAAGCGGCCGCGGCCACCATGAAGAGCGCGTTGAGGATGCTGTTGGCGGCGATCACGCGTGAGAGCGCCTCGGGCCGCGCGCGCTGCTGCACGACCGCGTAGAGCGGCACGGCATAGAGCCCGCCGAACAGGCCGATGCCGGCGAGGTCGATGAGGATGCGCCAGGCGTGCGGCACGGTCAGGAACTCGCGCGCCGTCAGCGCGTGGGCGGCAGGCACGGCGGGCGACACCCAGGCGAGATCGAGGGCAAAGAGCGTGAGGCCGATCGAGCCGAAGGGCACGAGTCCTATCTCGACCTTCTTCCCGGAGAGCCGCTCGCACAGCAGCGAGCCCACTCCGACCGCGGCGGCGAAAACGACCAGCATGAGGGTGACGACCTGCTCACTGCCGTTCACTACGAAGTGGCAATAGACGGGCAGCTGCGCGAGCACCAGCGCACCGTAGAACCAGAACCACGATAAACCAAGGAGCGAAAGGAACACCGCGCGCGACTCGCGCGCCACCCGGATGTTGGCCCAGGTCGAGACCCAGGGATTCCAGTCGATGCGCAGCGCCGGCGCCGCGGGCGGCACGCGTGGAATGAGAAGACTCGCGAGAAAGCCACCGAGCGCCACCGCGCACAGCGCCACGGCCATCGCCGCGACGCCGCTGCGCTCGGCGAGCAGACCCGCCCCGGTGGTGCCCAGGAGAATCGCGACGAAGGTGCCCGTCTCCACCAGCGCGTTGCCGCCCACCAGCTCGGCGGGTCGCAGCACCTGCGGCAGCAGCCCGTACTTGGCGGGCGCGAAGAACGTCGAGTGCACACCCATGAGGAAGAGGCTCGCGAGCAGCAGCGCCAGGCTGTGGGCGAAGAATCCCCAGGCGGCGAGCGCCATGATGGCCAGCTCCGCCGCCTTGACGATCTTCATGACCGCGCTCTTGTCGAAGCGGTCGGCGAGCTGCCCGGCGAGGCCGGAGAGGAGCACGAACGGCAGGATGAACAGGCCGCCGGCGAGGTTCACCAGCAGCCGCGGATCGAAGTGCGTGTAGCGAGCCGTGTGGTAGGTGGCCGCGAGCAGCAGCAGGTTCTTCAGCAGATTGTCGTTGAAGGCGCCGAGCGCCTGCGTCACAAAGAGCGGCAGGAAGCGCCGCTCGCGCAGCAGCCCGAACTGGCTGGATTCAGCCGTCGCGCCCGGCATCCGCACGCCAGCGCCATCGGTCATGTGCCGTGGCAAGGCTCGCCGTCAAGCGGATCGAGGCTGCCGCCCAGGTATTCAATGAGTCGGGTAAGGGCGAGCGAGAGATCGGGGCCACCGCGCAGGTAGTGGTCCGCGCCCCAGACCGGATAGAGACAGCCGGGAAGCGCCGCGAGCTCACCGAGAACGGCGAATCCGTCGTTGGGGCCGAGCGCAGCGAGGCGTCTCTGGAAGCGCCGGGAGCGACGGTCGCGAAGCTGCGAGTGCAGCGGAAAGGCCGCGATCTGCACGAACTTGAGGTGCGGCGGAATCTCGAAGCACGCTCCCGGCCGGTGAGAGAGCAGCTCGCGCACACGCTCGAGTCTCCAGCGCCTGAGCCAGAACCAGGCACTCAGCCATGCCCGGGCGAGTGGACGACGCAACACAATTTCCGCGGTCGGGGTGCCAAAGGGAAGTCCGCTGACGCTGATCCAGGCGTGGACGCGCCGAAAAGCGACGCGCCCCTGCTGGCGGCCGAGCGCGCAGCGCACTTCGGCGCTTCCCTTGCTCAAGGAAAACAGCAGCACGCGGCTCTCGGCCGGCACCGCCAGCAGCCGGGCGATGATCAGATCGGCCGCGCTCTCCAACCCCTCGGTGCCATCCGCCGGGACGGTATCGAACGGGATCCCATGGTTTGCCGCGATCTCGCGCACGAGTGCGCCATCCGCGCCGGTGGCGGGAAAGTCCCGATAGAGAATTCCGGGCACGAGCAGGATGCGCAGGTCGCGCGCGAGCGGCTGACGGGCGTCGCGGCTTCCCTCCATGGCTTCCCACAGCAGCCGATTCTTCGGCGCCGCACGAACGCTCGCGTACAGCGCCCGCGTGGCGTGGTCGAGCGCCGCGAGGCGCGCGGCGGAGCGGCTCGGCGTCATGCCGCCGCAGGTGTCGCGCGCCTGCGCAGCATCCACGCGAACAACAATGCGACGAGGATTCCGATCAGAAACCCGACGATCCCTCCGAGGCGACCGGACGCCTTCACGGCAAGGTCCTGTACGGGGTTGGAGAACACGTTCGCGGAGACATGGTAGCTGGCAAGCTTCCACGCGCCCGCCTTGCGCACCAGGGTCGCCGTCCAGCGGCTGGTGAGCGCGAGGGTGTTTCCTGCCCCGATTGCCGCGGTGCTTGCCAGCGGGCGCTTGAAGGTGAAGTCATCGTGAATCGACCCGAAGGCGATCGCCGTGTCGGGACCCTGCAGAATCGACAGGTCATCCACCTCGAGCGTGCTCACGAGGTTCGACAGGATACTGCCTTCGCCGGTGAGCATCTCATTGTAGAAGTGGCGTATGGCGTCCGGACCGCGATTGACCTCGCCGTTCTGCCAGGTGACCACG
>DATIZW010000160.1:0-6900 GCA_035516875.1 Steroidobacteraceae bacterium | reverse complement strand
GCGGCGACAGCCGCTGAGCGTGAGCGGAACGCTGACATGAGGACCTGGGTCGGAACCTCCGGCTACAACTACCCCGAATGGAAAGGCAGTTTCTATCCGGAGAAGATGCCGGCGGCGAAGATGCTGCCGTTCTACGCGCAGACGTTCACCACGGTGGAGATCAACTACACCTTCTACCGCACACCGAACGCGAAGATCCTCGCCGGCTGGAGCCGCGAGACTCCGCAAGGCTTCAAGCTTACGCTCAAGGCACCCAAGCGCATCACTCACATCGCGAAGCTGCGCGACTGCAGCGAGCTGCTGCAATACTTTCTCAAGACCACGGCGACGCTCGGACCGAAGCTCGGCGCGATCCTCTTCCAGCTGCCGCCCTACTTCCGCAAGGATCTCATGGTACTCGACGATTTCCTCGCGCAGCTCGCGCCCGGCGTGTGCGCCGCCTTCGAATTCCGCCACCGGTCGTGGATGGACGCCGAGGTCTTCGCGCGTCTGCGGGCGCGGAACCTCGCGCTGTGCATCGCCGACAGCGAGAAGTTCTCCACGCCGCTCGAGATCACTGCCAGTTACGGCTACTTCCGCCTGCGCGACGAGGGCTACACCAGCGATGACCTCAAGCGCTGGGCTGAGGTCATCCGTGCCAGAGCCGCGCACTGCAGCGACGTCTACGTGTACTTCAAGCACGAGGAAGCCGGCAAGGGGCCGCAGTTCGCACGCCTGTTGCTCGAAGCCTTCGCTGCCGCGGCGGCGTAGGCAGCGGGGTTCGCAGCCGGCGCCGGCTGGCGCGGAACGCTGCGACGCGCGGTCGCGTCGCTGTCGCAGCGCGGCAGATTCAAACACCACACGCGGCATAGAACCCCCCCCCCGCAATCGTCGCGCCACTCACGTTGTCAGTTTGCGGGGTCACCTTCCCGCCATAACACCAACACGGAGAAATAAAACATAAAGGCGTCCACGGAGAAGCGCAGGGTCGGCTGCGTGTTGACCGCTGTTTCGGTCCGGTACACGGCGTCTATTTCGTCGACGATGCTACCAACACTCTCAACCTGCTGCACTGAGGCGCCAACGGCTCCGGCGACAGGTCCGCACTCTCGCCGGAACCCCATGGCGCAGCCGCGCAGCGTGCCGGCCCTCAAAGTGAAGTGGCGCCGTCGGGCTACGCCGCCCAGATCTGCGTGAAGACGCGCGCGAAGTTTCCGCCGACCACCTTCTCCGTGACCGCGGCCGAATAGCCGCTCCTCAGCAGCCGATCGGCGATGATCTCGATGCGGCGCGGAGTGTTGAGTCCTTCGACGTAGGTCGGGCGATCTTCCTCGGGAGCCGACAGCCCGGCGGCGCGGCGTTCCCCGACCTCCCGCGCAAAGGCGGCCATTCCCTTGGGACTCGTATCGAAAGGCTCGATCGAGACGTCGCTGCCGATGCCGACGTGATCCTCGCCCGCCACCTTGAGCGCGTGCTCGAGGTGCGCCAGGTAATCCTCCACCGTGGGTTGGCGTGGCGAGGCGGTCAGGTACGGCAGGTCGAAGATGCCCACCACCCCACCTTTGGCGGCGAGCGCGCGCAGTTGCTCGTCAGTCTTGGTGCGCGGATGCGCATGCACGGCGGCGCAGGCCGCGTGTGTCATGACCGCCGGCACGGCCGACAGGGCAAGAACGTCTGCAGTGGTCGCCGCATTTGCATGGCTCAGGTCGATGGCGATGCCGAGCCGGTTCATCTCCTGCACCGCATCGCGCCCGAGCGCAGTAAGCCCGGCCACCGAGGGCTCCATGACGCCGGCAGCGAACGGCGACTTGCGGTTGTACGACAACTGCATGACACGCACGCCGAGGTTGCGGAAGATCTCGAACGAGCTCAGCTGCCCGCCGAGCATGTCGGCGCTCTCGAAGGACAGAATGATGCCGAGCTTGCCCTCGCGCTTGGCGCGCTCCATATCGGCGGCGACGCGCACCGGTGTGAAATAGTCGGGATGGACCTCGCTGAGTTGCTGTATCTGGGCGATCTCAGCAACGGTGTGCGCGAAGTCGCTGTTGATCCCGCCGAGCGTCAGCTTGATGACGTTGATGCCGCTGCCGCGTACCAGATCGAGATCGGCGCGCGAAAGCGGCAGATGATCCCCGGGCGGTGAGGCGTTGCAGTCGAGAATGAGCGCGCGCGCGTACAGCGCTCGCGCCTGATCGCTCACACCGGAAGATCCCGGAGCTGCCGCGCCTGCGGGTGCGGTCGCGGCGACGGCGCAGGCGCAAGCGAGCCCCGCCGAGAACTCACGTCGGTTCACGGCGTTCCCCCGCACGGCACCGCGGCACGGCCTTCAATGCACTGCCGTCCTGACCGCGACCCCCATCACTTCGAAGTGGGCGCCGCGCACCAGCTTCTCGGCGCCGATGAATGCGCGTGCCGGATAGTGCCCGGGAAAGTAGCCGCGGTAGACGGCGTTGAATTTGTCATAGAGCGCGAGATCAGTGCAGTAGACCGTCACCGACACGAAGTCGTCCATCGTGAGCCCGGCGGCCTCCACCGTGTGTTTGACCGCCTCCATGACCGCTTTCGCCTCGCTGTCTGCATCCGCCGGAACGCTGCCGCTACGCGCATCGAGGCCGATGTGACCGGCGACATACAGCGTGTCGCCTGCGAGGACGGCGTCGCTGAAAGGCAGCGCAGGTGATCCCGGTGCGACGGCGTGCGGGATATACCTCGGTGGCGTGGCGGCGGCGGCCGGCGCGATCACGGCGAGCGCTGCGATCACGGCGAGCGCTGCAATCGCGGCGAGCGCGGGCCGCGAGCGGCTGCGGGCGAGAGAGACGGTGCGCTGCTGCATTGATTTATCCCCGACAGAACGACACGGTGACGCATCCTACCAGCGCTCGGCATTGCGGGGCGCGGCGCGCGCCACGCCGAGCGCGATCACCATGCCGAACAGCACGACGTGCGAAAACAACTCCCCGAGCACGTTGGGGAGTGAGGGCAGGCGAAAGTGTACGCGCGAGAGCGGCAACACGATGAAATGCATGGCGACGTACATCGCCACCCCGAACGCCGCCCCGCTCAGCAGCGGCCGCCGTGTCAGAACTGAAAGCCGCCGGCTCGCGCCCCAGTAGATGAACGCCGCGCAGAGCGCGATGAAGAAGTGCAGCGCAGCGCCGAGCGCAACCGTCCAGCCTGCGAGCGTGAAGGCAGTCGGGCCGAGCACCCCGCTCGCGATTCCGCGCAGCAGCCGCGCGGGGTTCACCCCCTGACGCCCATAGAAGACGAACGCGAAGGTGATGTCGAATGTCCCCGCGAGGAGACCGGCAACGGCGACGGTGCGCCACGCCTGTCGCAGTGAAGGCGTTGGGACGTCGTCGGCCCGCCCGGCCATGTCAGCGCCGCGTCGGCGTTGGCAGCCGCCAGCTCCCGCCTTGCCCCTCGCCCGGGCGCTGCCACTCGCTCCCGTGCAGATCGGAAGCGGCGAACAGATCCGCGACACACGCTGCGCCCTCGAGCGCCAGCAGTGCCCGCTTGATGATGAGACCCCCGCCAAAGCCGGTCAGCGAGCCGTCCGCGCCGATGACGCGATGGCAGGGCACGATGATCGGCAACGGGTTGCTACCGTTGGCAAGACCCACGGCGCGCGCCCCGCCGGGGCGGCTCAGGCGTTGCGCGAGCTCGCCGTAACTGACGGTCTCGCCGTAGGGAATCACCCGCAGCGCTGACCAGACAGCCAGCTGGAACGGTGTGCCCGCGGGCGCGAGCGGCAAGTCGAACGTGCGGCGCTCGCCCGCGAAATACTCCTGCAGCTGCGCGAGCGGCTCGGCGAAAGGCGCCGGGTCGTGGCGCCAACCGTCCGGGGCGCGCAGCGGTTGCGGTCCGGCCTGGAAATGCACCCGCCGCAGCGCGTCGGCGCTGCCGGCGAGCAGCAGCCGCCCGACCGGCGAATCCGTCTCGCACCAATACCCCGCGACCAGCTGTGCGCTCATTACGCGAAGATGCTACGCCCCGGCGCAGGCATCGGTCGATGGCGTGCGCCGTCGACCGGCACGGCGCGCTCGCTCGCCGCGCGCCACAGGTGGATCACGGCGTAGCCGCGCCAGGGCTGCCAATCCCGGGCGCGCCATTCGAGCTCGTGTACGCTGAGCTGCCGTCCGGGCGGTGCCGCCAGACGGCGCAGTACCAGATCCCCCGTCGGCAAGGCGTCCGGCTCGGCAAGTGCGCGCAGCGCGACATACTGCGCCGTCCACGGACCGATGCCCGGCACTGCGGCCATGGCCGCGGCCACCTCCCCGGGTGCGGCGCTGAAGTCGATGCGCCCCTCGAGGACCGCACGCGCGAGCGCGTGCAGCGTCGCGGCCCGTGAGCGGGTGATGCCGAGCGCGCCGAGATTCGCGGCGGCCAGCGCTGCGGCCGTTGGAAAAAGGTGCGTCAGCCCGTCACTGCCGGATGTGATGGGAGTGCCGGCCTGCGCGACCAGCCGCGCTGCGAACGTGCGCCCGGCGGCGACGCTCACCTGCTGCCCGAGCACGGCGCGCACCGCGCACTCGAACGGTTCCCAGGCACCGGGAATGCGCAGTCCCGGCCGCTGCCGCAGCAGCGGTCCGATCAGTGCATCGGTGGCCAGCTCGAGGCCGATGCGCTGTGGATCGGCGGCGAGATCGAACACGCGCCTGGCTGAGGAGGACAGCTGCAGGAGCGCCGCGGGGGGTGCGCCGGCGACGCGCAGCTCGAGCGCATGCTCACCGGGCGAGGCACTCACGCGGATGAGGGCGGGTCCGCCCTCGCACGCCACGGTGCGCGCGTAACCGCGGGCATCGACGCGCTCGACGCCCGTGACGGCGCGCGTCGCCAGGAAGTCGCGCATATGGGTCCAGTCGTACGGTGGACGATAGGCGAGTCGCAGCACCACCTCCTCGGAGCCGCTGCCGCCGCGCCGCCCGGCCCGGCGCAGCTCACGCGGCGCGCGCTGATAGGTATGGCGGAAAGCATCGTTGAAACGCCGGCAGCTGCCGAAGCCGGCCGCCATCGCGATCTGGGTGATGGGCAGAGCGGTCTGCTCCAGCAGGCAGACCGCGAAGTGCAGCCGGCGCGTCTGGGCGACCGCCGACGGCGAGGCGCCGACGTGCCGGCTGAAGAGACGCAGCAGGTGTCGCGGTCCGATGCCGAGCCGCGCGGCAAGCGCCTCGACCGAGTCCTCATCGAGTGCTCCCTCGTTGATCAGCCGCAGTGCGCGGCGTACGACCGCTGCGGTGCCGAGCCATGCCGGGGTCCCGGGCGCGGCCTCCGGACGACATCGCAGGCAGGGACGAAAGCCCGCGGCCTCCGCGGCCGCAGGAGTGCCGAAGAAGCGCACGTTGGCACGCTTGGCGTAGCGCGACGGACAGATCGGCCGACAGTAGATGCCGGTCGAGGTCACCGCGATATAGAACTTGCCGTCGAAGCGCGGATCGCGGCTGATGCGCGCGCGGTTGAGCGCCTCCGGATCGAGGCCGCAAATGGTCTCCATGGGAGCGAGAATACGCGGCCGAGGCGTTGCCTAGTAGCCAGTTTCGGACCTGGCGGCGGGCGGGGCGGGACGGTGACTGCGGCGCCACGAAGTGCCGCCGGGGAGCGCAGTTGGTTTAAAGTGCCGCCTCGCTCAACTCACCCCGCGGCGGGGAGCACGGCATGAACTGGGAATTGTTCACGGGATTTCTCCTCATCACGATCGTTCTGATCCTCGTCCCGGGACCGATCGTGACGCTGGTGATCTCGACGGGTGCGACCCGGGGGATACGCGCAGCGCTCGTGACGGTGGCCGGGACGTCGAGCGGCAATGCAGCGCTGTTGACCGCGATCGCGCTCGGACTGAACTGGGTGCTCGGTCATGCCATATACCTCTTCGAGCTGCTGCGCTGGGCCGGCGCCGTCTATCTGGTCTGGCTCGGGATACGCGCGTGGCGCGGTGCGGGGCGCGCCTTGCCGGTGCTCGCCGGCAACCACGTGCACTTCTGGCGCGGCTTTCTCGTCGCCCTGTCCAATCCCAAGACGCTGGCATTCTTCACCGCGTTCCTGCCGCAGTTCGTCGACCGCACCCTCCCGGTAGGGCGTCAGCTCGCCGTGATGTGCGTGGTCTCGATGGTGCTCGCGGCGGCGAGCGATTCCTGCTGGGCGATCGCCGCCGGTCTCGGGCGGGCGTGGTTCGCAGGACCGCTGCGCGCGAAACTTCTCGGCCGCGCTTCGGGTTTGACCCTGATCAGCGGTGGGATCTGGCTGTCGCTCGCGCGGCGGCCAGGCTGATCACGCCGCCGCACACCTCGCTCTCGCCGGACCCTAGCCGTTGTCGCGGGCCGCGGCGCGCGCATAGGCTGGCCGCGCGACGATGCGCTTCACGTACTCCTCGATCAGCGGTGATTTCGGCAGCAGCGGGCTCTGCGCAAACAACGCGAACGTCGTGCCATACAACACGTCCAGGGCCGAGAACTGCTCACCGAGCAGGTAGGGGCCGCTCGCGAGCCGCTCCAGGACGACGGGCATCGCTTCCTCCACCGCGACCCACCCGGCCATGCCGCGCGGCACCTCGACGTTCATGAACTTCGAGACGAACGCCGGCTCGAGCACGTCGCCATAATAGGCGAGCCAGGAAAGGTATGCGCCGCGTTGCGCATCGCCGATCAGCGGACCGATGTGGTTCTTCGGGTATTTATCGGTCAGATAGAGCGCGATGGCCGAGGATTCGAACACCACGGTGCCATCGTCGGAAATCGCCGGCACTTTGCCGTGCGGATGTGGATTGGCGGGATCGACGCTACCGGTGCCGTCGCGACTGCGGATGGTCACGAGGCGAATGGTGTAGGGAGCCTCGAGCTCCTCGAGCAGGAAGATGAAACGTGCCGAGCGCGTCTTCGGGCGATGATAGAGCGTGATCATGGAGCGCCTCCACGACATTGACCGCCG
>DATIZW010000159.1:0-14121 GCA_035516875.1 Steroidobacteraceae bacterium | reverse complement strand
CATGAGGGGCGGGCCACCCCCGAGATCCGGTTCCTCCATGCCACCGGATCCGCCGGCGGCTGCGGCCCCGGCGACGGCGAGTCGCCCGAGCGAGTCATCGAACTGAGCGGCGCGCCGCGAGCGCAGCACGCGCGACACGACCAGTCCGGCGATTCCGAGCAATACCAGCAATACCACCCACCAGTAATCGAAGATCGAGCCGCCGGATGCGCTCGGCGCAGCAGCCTTTGGCGCAGGTTTCGTCGCTGCGGGCTTTACCGGCGGAGGTGGTGGCGGCGGTGCTTCGGCAACTGCCGGTGGCTTCTCTTCCATCGCCGCAGGCGGCGGTGGCGGCGGCGCAGTCGCCTCGGCCACGGGCGGTGGGGGAGGCGCAGCCGCTGCGGGCGGAGCCTCGGGCGGCGCAGCGGGTGGCGCAGGTGGGGGCGCGGCGGAGGGCGCTGGATTCTGCTTCGCGGCGAGCTCCGCCTGCATGCGCGCGAGCTCGGCGTTCTTCATCTCGAGCAGCCGCTTCTGCTCGGCGAGCTGGCCCTCGAGGTCGTGCACCCGTCCTTGGAGTGCGCTCACCTCGCCGCTCGGCGCGGCGCCAGGCGCCGCGCCAGCGGAGGCGCTCTCCGAGGGCGTGACGAGCTTCAGACGCCCCGGTTGCTGCGTAGCAGCGGTCTCCGGCGCGGCGCCGGCTGCGCCACGCCACGCGGCGTACTGGCGGTGAATTTCGGCGGCTGCCTCGCTCGCGGAGATCGCCTCGACCGTCGCGCCGTCGGGAATGCGAAGCACTGCACCCGTGCGCAGCACGTTCATGTTCCGGTCGAACGCCCGTGGATTCGCCTGATAGATCGCCAGCATCCAGCTGCGGGTGCGGCCCGAGGTACCGGAGATGTCGGCGGCGATCCCCGAGAGCGTCTCGCCGCGCTGCACGACGTGCCCCGAGCCTTCGGCGTCGGCGCGCGGCTCGCTGGCGCGGCGTGCCGACGGGGTCGGCGGTGGACTTGGCGGGCTTGCGGGCGAACTCGCTGGTGCCGCGGACTCTGACGGCGCGGGCTCGGGGGTTGCGGTCGCGGCAGCCGCCGGCGCAGCGGCAGCTTCGGCCGCCGCCGGAGTAATGGCGGGCGGCGGTGCAGGCGATGGAGCCTCGGCTGCCGGAGTCGCTGGTGCCGTGTCGGCGGTGCGGGCGATAGTTCCCTCGCGCGCGCCTGCTCCGGTCGCCGGCGCGCTGACCGGCGCGCTCGCCACTGACGACTGACCGGGTGTGTAGACCGGCGGATCGAGGAGCATCGTGTATTCGCGCATCAGCCGGCCGCGTGACCAGTTCACCTCCACGAGAATCGTGACGAATGGGTCGGAAACAGGATCGGTGGACTTGAGCTTGATGACCTCACGCCCGTCCGCCAGGCGCGTGGTGTGCAGCTGCACGCCGGAGAGGAACGCGGGCCACTCGAGGCCGTTCTTGGCGAACGCCTCGCGCGGGGCGAGCTGAACCTGTACGGTGTTCGCCTCGTCCGGCGCGACGTCGACGAGATCGATCTCCGCTTCGAGCGGGGAATTGAGGGGCGAGAGGAGACGAATGTCCCCAAGACCTAAGGCAAACGCGGCTGACGGCAGGGCCAGCAGCAATGCCAGCGCCCGACTTGAGCGTTTGGCGACCATCAGGATACCCCGGCAGGCATTATTTGGGTGGGATCTCTATTGGAAACAAAAGGATGGGCGATTTTTCGCCACCCCCCGGCGAATCCCTCGGCAATATAACTTAAATGAGCCGCCGGGCCAAAGCCTCGGCGATCTGCACACTGTTGGTCGCGGCGCCCTTGCGTACGTTGTCGGCGACAATCCATAAGTTAAGTCCCCGGTCAGGAACGAGATCTTCACGGATTCGCCCGACATAAACTGTGTCGCGGTTCGCTGCCTCGGTAGCCGCCGTGGGATACCCGCCGGGGCCTCGCTCGTCGAGAACCGTGACGCCGGGCGCACTTTCGAGTAGTTCCCGCGCCCGCGCAGCCGAAAGCGGGCGTTGGGTCTCGAGGTGCACCACCTCGGAGTGCCCGTAAAAGACCGGCACGCGCACGGCCGTGGCGTTCACGCGCAGTGCCGGCGCTGACAGGATCCTGCGCGTCTCGTGCACGATCGTCATTTCCTCGCGCGTGTAGCCGCTGTCCTGGAAGAGGTCGATGTGCGGCACGCAGTTGAAGGCGATCGGCTTGGCGGCGCCGTGCGTCTCGGGCGGGCCCCGGCCGCTCAACGCGGCGACCGACTGCCGCGCGAGCTCCTCGACCGCCTCGCGACCGCCGCCTGAAACCGACTGGTAGGTCGCCACGTCGACACGCTCGAGTCCCGCCTCATCGTGCAGCGGCTTCAGCACTACCACGAGCTGGATGGTGACGCTGTCGGGGCTGGCGACGATGCCGCTGGCACCGAAGCCCTCGAGCGCCTCGGGGTTCACCTCCGGAACCACGAGCGGCACCTCCTCGCGCTCGCGGAACTCGACGCTGTTGTCGATGACGATGCACCCGGCAGCCGCCGCCCGCGGCGCGTGCTCGCGCGCGGCAGCCGCGCCGGCGCAGAACAGCGCGAGGTCACACTGTGCGAAATCGAACCCGGCCAGCACCTCAACCGGCTGATTGCGTCCGCGAAAGCTCACGCTGCGACCGAGCGAGCGTTCGCTCGCGAGCGCATGCAGCTGCGCCACGGGAAACTGACGCTCCTCGAGCAGCGTGATCACGGTCTCGCCGACGAGGCCGGTCGCACCGACAACCGCAATGGCGAACTGTCTGTCCACGGGCTGACACCTGGTGTGTTTGGCGCGGCGCGCGCCGCTCTCAGTCGCGCCGCGCGGTGATGTCGGGAGTCGCCGAGCGCACGTCGGCGTTCTGTGCCCGGTGCCGCAGGTAATGATCCATGAGCACGATGGCAAGCATCGCCTCCGCGATCGGCGTCGCCCGCAGCCCGACACAGGGATCGTGGCGGCCGGTGGTCACGATATCGACGGCGTTGCCCGCGCCGTCGATGGTGCGGCCCGGAATCTGGATGCTCGAGGTGGGCTTGAGCGTCAGATGGGCGATCACATCCTGTCCGGAGGAGATGCCACCGAGAACTCCGCCGGCGTTGTTGCTGCGAAAACCGCCCGGGGTGAGCTCGTCACGATGCTCGCTGCCGCGCTGCAGGGCGGCGCGCACGCCGGCGCCGAGCTCCACGGCCTTCACGGCGTTGATGCTCATGAGCGCGTGCGCGATGTCCGCATCCAGGCGGTCGAACACCGGCTCGCCGAGTCCCGGCGGCACGCCACTCGCCACCACCGTGACGCGCGCGCCGATCGAGTCGCCCGCGCCGCGCACCTTCCAGATCAGCTCCTCGATCTCGGCGATGCGCTGCGGATCAGGGCAAAAGAACGGGTTCTGGTAGGCGAAGGCCGGGTCGACCGGCTCGAGCACGAGCGGACCGACCTGGCTCAGGTAGCCGTAGATGCGCACGCCGAGGCGCGCGGCAAGATAGCGGCGGGCAATCGCCCCGGCCGCCGTGCGCATGACGGTCTCGCGTGCCGAGGCGCGGCCCCCGCCGCGGTAATCGCGTACGCCGTACTTCTGCTGGTAGGTGTAGTCGGCGTGACCGGGGCGGAAGCGATCCTTGATCTTCTCGTAGTCGCGTGAGCGCGCGTCGGTGTTGTCGATGAGGATGCCGATCGGCGTGCCGGTGGTGTGTCCCTCGAATACGCCGGAGAGGATGCGTACCACGTCGCCTTCGCGCCGCTGGCTGACGAAGTGCGAGGTACCGCTGCGGCGGCGGTCGACGTCCTGCTGCAGGTCCGCTTCGGTGAGCGGCAGACCTGGCGGACAGCCGTCGACGATGCAGCCCATGGCCGGCCCGTGGCTCTCGCCAAAGGTGGTCACCGTGAACAGCCTGCCGATGGTGTTGCCCGACATGGTGTGCGTGTCGCCTTCAGCGGCGCCTGCGCGAATGTCTCTGCAGCTGCTCGCGGCTGAGCAGGAACACCCCGCCCCCGCCGCGCTCGAACTCGAGCCACACGAAGGGCAGATGCGGCCAGGCGCGGCGCACGGCGCGCTCGGTGTTGCCCACCTCGACGATGAGCAACCCCCGCGGCCGCAGGTGTCGCGCGGCCTCGCGCAGGATCACGCGTACCGAGTTGAGACCGGACGGCCCCGCCGCCAGTGCCACGCGCGGCTCATGCCGGTACTCCGGCGGCAGCCCCCTGAGCTCACCAGCCCCCACGTAGGGCGGATTCGTCACGATGATATCGTAGGTTGCACCACCCAGGGCGCGGAAGTGGTTGGACCTGAGCAGCCGCACACGCCGCTTGAGGCGATGGCGCCGCACGTTGTCGCGCGCCACTTCGAGCGCCGCCGCCGAGATGTCGACGCCATCCACCCGCGCCCGCGCGAAGGCGCGCGCGCAGGCGATGGCGATGCAGCCGCAGCCGGTGCCGAGGTCGAGGACCCGCCGCACGCGCGCCGGCGAGATCCAGGGCGCGAAGCGCCGCTCGATCAGCTCCGCGATCGGTGAGCGCGGCACGAGCACACGCGCGTCGACTTTGAGTCGCAGTCCCGCGAACCAGGTGACGCCGGTGAGATACGCCGCCGGCATGCGCTCGCGGACGCGTCGGGCGAGCAGCTGCCGCGCGCGCTGCGCGGCGGCGCGCCCGACGCGCCGGCGATAGAGTGCCGCACCACCTTCGGGCGGCAGTCGCAGTGCGTGCAGCACGAGCGCCGCCGCCTCGTCCCAGGCGTTGTCCGTGCCGTGGCCGAACACCACGCCGGCGCGCGTGAGGCGTGCGGCTCCGCGGGCGATGAGCGCGCGCACGCTCGGGGTGCGCGAACGTCGTGCCGCGTGGCGATGTACGGCGCGCGGCGCGCGCCCGACGGCCGCGCGTGTGTAGGATAATTCGCTCATGAGCTCCAGTAGTGCCCGCTTGCTCCTCCTCGCCGCCGCGGCCTGCGCGGCGCTCGCCGGATTCTGGCTGGCACGCCAACTTGACAGGGGAAGCCCGCAGCTGGCAAGCGGCACGTGGTTACCGCAGGCGAAAGTCGTCGCCGATTTCAGCCTCACCGACACGAGCGGGCGGCCGTTCACGCGGCGTGAGCTCGCCGGGACACCGACGCTGGTGTTCTTCGGCTTCACGCACTGCCCGGACGTCTGCCCGACGACGTTGCTGAAGCTCGCGCAGCTGAGGAAGCGTGCCGCGCTCGCGCGGCTGCGCGTGGTGTTCATCAGCGTCGACCCGCAGCGCGACACGCCAGCGCTGCTCGCGACCTACGTGCACGCGTTCGACCCGCAGTTCGAGGGACTCACCGGTGACAGCGCCAGCATCGCGCGGATCGCGGCGAACTTCGGGGTGGCCGTCAACCGCGTGGATCTGCCCGGCGGCGACTACACCATGGACCACTCCGCGGTGGTGTTCCTGCTCGATGCCACAGCGCGCGTCGTCGCGATCTTCACCCCGCCCTTCGAGGTTGCCTCGATGGCCGCCGACCTCGAGCGCGCCACCCCCTATCTGACGCGCGCGCGAGCGGCGACATGAGTGCCGCCGCTGGTGAGGAGACGCCCGCGCGACTCCTCGTCGCTCTGCAGTACCTGCTGCCGCAGCACCTGCTCACGCAGGCGGTGCACGCCCTGACGCGCAGTCACGTGCGCTGGCTGAAGAACGCGCTGATCAGCGGCTTCGTGCGCCGCTTCCATCCCGACATGCGCGACGCCCTGCAACCCGACCCGCTCGGCTACGAGAGCTTCAACGCCTTCTTCACGCGGGCGCTGCGCGCGACGGCGCGCCCGGCGGACCCCGATCCGGCGGCAGTCGTCTCTCCGGTCGATGGCACGGTGAGTCAGCTCGGCCGGCTCGACGGCTCGTGGCTGGTGCAGGCCAAAGGGCACGCCTACACGCTCGAGTCGTTGCTCGCGGCGCCGGGGGATTCCTGGGCGGAGACCTTCCGCGGCGGCTCGTTCGCGACGCTCTATCTCGCCCCCGCCAACTACCATCGCATCCACATGCCGCTCGCCGGGACGCTGCGCGCTGCGTGGTACGTGCCCGGTCAGCTCTTCAGCGTCAACGCGGCGACCGCCGCCAGCGTCCCCGGACTGTTCGCGCGCAACGAACGCGTGGTGTGCGTGTTCGCGGCCGGGCCGCTCGTTTTCGCAGTGGTGCTGGTCGGTGCGCTGTTCGTCGGCAGCATGTCGACCGTGTGGCACGGCGAGGTGACGCCACGCCACCCGCGCACCGGCAGCGCGCTGCCGCTCGCGGCGGGACAGTCGAGCCTCACCCTGGCGCGCGGTGCCGAGGTGGCGCGCTTCAACATGGGCTCGACGGTCATCCTGCTGCTACCGCCCGGCAAGAGCGAGTGGCGTGGATCGCTCGGCCCGGGGAGCATGCTGCGCGTCGGCGAGAGGCTCGGACGAGTGACGTGAGCAACGGCGTCGAGGACTGGCGGCCGGCGATCTCGCGTGAGCGCCTCAGCGCGCGCGCCGCACTGTTGGCACGCGCACGGGAATTCTTTGCCGCGCGCGCGCTGCTCGAGGTGGACACCCCGCTGGTGGTGAACGCTGCGGTGAGTGACGTGCACATCCACGCGGCGGTCGTCGAGCTCGCCGGCGAGCCCGCCGCCCACCGGCGGCTGCACCTGCACACCTCGCCCGAATACGCGATGAAACGCCTGCTCGCCGCGGGCAGCGGCGACATCTACCAGATCTGCCACGTCGTGCGCGCTATGGAGAGCGGCCGGCTGCACAACCCGGAGTTCACGCTCATCGAGTGGTATCGCCTCGGGTTCTCGCTCAGTGCGCTCATGGACGAGGTGGAGTCACTGGTGCGCACACTGCTCGGCGCTGCGGCCGCGGCGCGTGCGAGTGAGCGGCTGAGCTACCGCGAGGCGTTCCTGCGCGAGGCCGGCCTCGATCCGCTCACTGCCACCGCCGCCGACCTTGAGCGCGTGGCGCGACCGCTCGCCTACAGCGGTGCGGTCGCGAGCGCCACCGATCGCGACGAGTGGCTCGAGCTGCTCATGGGCACGCTGATCGGCCCGCGGCTCGGGCACGGTGCCCTCACGTTCGTTCACGGCTATCCGGCGAGTCAGGCGGCGCTGGCACGCCTCGACCCGGCCGATCCGCGCGTTGCGCTGCGCTTCGAGCTCTACTGTGACGGCATCGAGCTCGCCAACGGCTTCCACGAACTCGCCGCCCCAAGTGAGCAGCGTGCGCGCTTCGCGCGCGACAGCGCGGAGCGGCGGCGGCGCGGGCTGCCGCCGGTCGAGCCCGACGAGCGGCTGCTCGCGGCGCTCGCCGCAGGACTCCCGGACTGCGCCGGTGTGGCGCTCGGCTTCGACCGCATCGTGATGCTCTCGACCGGGGCGTCCCACATCGAGGAGGTGCTGCCGTTTCCCACGTCCCGCGCCTGAGGTGCGGCTCGGCGCCGATGTAAGCGACAATAGCGTCCCGACCGCGGCATTCACACGACACCGATGAGCTACACCGCACGACGCTACGACTTCCATGACAAGTCCGCCGACTATGCCCGTCTGGTGCAGGATCTCGCCGCGTTGCTTGCCGGCGAGAGCGACCTGGTGGCGAACGCGGCCAACACCGCCGCGCTGATCTTCGCCGCGCTCCCCGAGGTCAACTGGGCCGGCTTCTACTTCCTGCGCGGCGGCGAGCTGGTGCTCGGACCCTTCCAGGGCAAGCCCGCGTGCGTGCGCATCGCTCTCGGGCAGGGCGTGTGCGGCGCCGCGGCCGTGCAGCGGCGCACCCTCATCGTGCCCGACGTCCAGAAATTTCCCGGCCACATTGCCTGCGACGCGGCCTCGCGTGCCGAGATCGTGGTGCCGCTCATCGACGGGGCCACTCTTCTTGGAGTGCTGGACATCGACAGCCCGCGGGCAGCACGCTTCGATGAGGCGGATGCCCGCGGCTTCGAGGCGCTGGCGCGCGCGCTCGTCGCCCGCAGCGCCGCCCACCCGCCGTGACCCCCTGATGGGCCCGCGGCGATTGCCGTCCCGCGGACTCGCGGCGGCCACGGCTGCCTTCACCATCTGGGGTCTGTTTCCGATCTATCTTTACGCCCTGCGGGCGGTGCCCGCGCTGCAGGTGATCGCGCACCGCGTGACCTGGTCGTGCCTGTTTCTGCTCGCGTGGATGGGGCTGCGCGGCGAGCTCGGGCGCTTGTCCGCCGCGCTCGCGCGGCCGGCAGTGCTCGGGCGGCTGATGCTGACCGCGTGCCTCATCAGCTGCAACTGGCTGGTGTACGTCTGGAGCGTCACCCACAACCACGTGATCGACAGCAGTCTCGGCTACTACATCAACCCGCTCATGAACGTGGTGCTCGGTGTGCTCGTGCTGCGCGAGCGGTTGAACGGCGCGCAATGGCTCGCTGTTGCACTCGCGGCGATCGCCGTGGCCTACCTCACGGTGCTCACCGGTCGCCCGCCGTGGATCGCGTTGGCGCTCGCGACCACCTTTTCGCTCTACGGACTGCTGCGCAAGGTGATCAGCGTGGATGCCCTCCCGGGACTTGCCACCGAGACGCTGCTCCTCGTACCGCTGGCGGCGACATACCTCGCGTGGTGCGAGCTGAGCGGCAGCGGCGCACTCACGCGTGCCTCGCCGAGCGTCGTCGCGCTGCTGGTCGGCAGCGGGCTGGTGACGGCGATTCCGCTGTTCCTGTTCGCGTACGGGGCGCGCACCCTGCCCTATTCGACCGTGGGGCTCCTGCAGTACATCGGCCCGAGCCTGCAGCTGCTGTGCGGCGTGCTGCTGTTTCATGAAAGCTTCGGCGTCGCGCGCGCCGCGGGCTTCGTTCTGATCTGGACGGCGTTGCTCGTCTACGTCGCCGACGGGCTTGCGCGAGCCCGCAGGGCGGTGCCTGCGCCGCCGCCGAGCTCGTTAGACGTCAGGAGCAGGGCGCGATCGTGAGGGGCGCCGGCCGGGCCGCGCTCGGTGCGGCTACTGCTTGCCGCGGGAGATGTATGCCCCGGTACGCGTGTCGACTCGGATCACCTCCCCTTCGTTGATGAAGAGGGGCACGCGCACCACAGCGCCGGTTTCGAGCTTGGCCGGTTTCTGACCTCCGGTCGCCGTATCACCGCGCACGCCCGGATCGGTCTGCACGATCTTGAGCTCGATGTGCGGGGGCGGCGTCACGACCAGCGGAACGTTGTTCCACAGCGTCACGATGCAGGTCACGCCGTCCTTGAGCCACTGCGCGTTCTCGCCCAACGCGGACTTGCCGGCGGTGTACTGCTCGAAGCTTTCCGGCACCATGAAGTGCCAGAAATCGCCGTCCTGGTAGAGATACTGCATCTCGGTGTCGACCACGTCGGCGGCCTCGAGCGATTCGCCGGATTTGAAGGTGCGCTCGATGGTGCGACCGGTCTTGAGGTTGCGTATCTTGATGCGGTTGAACGCCTGTCCCTTGCCCGGCTTGACGAACTCGTTCTCGATCACGGTGTAGGGGTCACCGTCGAGCAGGACTTTGAGACCTCCGCGGATCTCGCTGGTGGTGTAGCTGGCCATTTCTGTCTCACGGTGGGGGCCGGGCGCTGCGCGGCCGCTCAAAAGAGCCGCGTATCATAACGGCATCGTCCTGCGCTCGCCAGCTGCGGCCCCCGGTGGCGAGCTCGCCGCTGGACGCGACGCATGTTGTGGCGGCTGCGAGCGGGCACGAGCACGGAGCGACGCTCGAGCGCGTCGCGGGGCGTGCCGTGCGGCGGGAGTCGCTGCCGCCTCCTGCGTCTGGCCCGCGAGGCGCGCGTCACGGTTCCGCGAGACCGCTCACGCGGCGTGACGGTATCCGGGTGCTAAACTGCCGACGGCGCTTGCCTGTGCACCGTGGAGGTCTCTCTTGAGCGAGCAGAACGCGGTTCCGCTCATCGTGCTCAGCCCTGCGCGCGACCCAGTCGAGGCCATCAACGGCGTGCTGCGGCGCGCCGGTCAGCCGGCCCACTGCACCTGGATTCCGGCGCTGCGCGACCTGGGCGAAGCGCTCGAGCAGATCAACCCGGAGATGCTCATCGCCGCCAACCCGGCGGAGCTCGAAGCCGCCCTGCGCGTGCGCGACCAGCTCGCACCGAGCGTGCCGGTGCTGCTGCTCGCGCCCGCGGTGGACGAGGCGGCGATCGCCGCTGCGCTCGCGCGTGGGGTGCGGGACGTCGTTACGCTCGCGAGCCCCGCGCGGCTGTCGGCGGTAGTGGTGCGCGAGCTGCGCGTGTTCCGCACCGAGCGCGCGCTCGATGCCACGCTCAAATCGGCGCACGACGCACGCAGCCAGCTCGACACGGTGCTGCAGCGTTCCAACGACGCCATCCTCCAGGTGCAGGAGGGCATCGTCATCGATGCCAACCCCGCCTGGCTCGAGCTGTTCGGCGTCGAGGAGAGCATGGCCGGCCAACCGGTCATGGACCTGTTCGAAGAGTCCACGCACGCTGCGCTGCGCGGCGCATTGGCCGCCTGCCTGCAGGGTCGCTGGAACGATCATCCGCTGCGGGCCAACGCCGTGCTCGCCGACGGCAGCGTGTTGCCGATCGAGATCACTCTCGCGCTCGGCGAGCACGAGGCGGAGCCGTGCGTGCGCCTCGTGGTGCCCGCGCGACCGCCCGAGCAGACGCGACCCATGGAGCGAGTCTCTGCGGGGCCGGCACGCTCCGAGCCCGGGACCGGGCTCCTGCATCGCGGCGAGCTGCTCGACGCCCTGGCCGAGCGCCTCGTGACTCCCTCGCCGGGCGGCATGCGCTGCCTCGCGCTCATCAAGCTCGACAAATTCGCCGCACTCGAGCGCGTGGTCGGCGCCACGGCCAGCGAGGAGATTCTGGTCCAGGTCGGCCGGATCCTTAAGGAGACGCTCAGCCCCAAGGAGATCGCCGGGCGCTTCGGCGGCGTGCGCTTCCTGGTGCTCCTCGAGCGCGGCAACGAGAACGACATCAATGCCTGGAGCGAGCGGCTGCTCGCCCGGCTGCAGAAGCATGTCATGCGCGTGCGTGACAAGTCGGTATCGGTGACCTGTACCGTCGGGCTGTCGGTCGTGTCACCGGGCGATGTCGATCTCGATGCCGTGATCGCGGATGCGCTCGAGTGTGCGCGCCGCGGAGCGGCGCGTGGCGGCAACCAGAGCATGACCTCCGATCGCGCCGACACCGATAGCCGCGTGATGTCGTACGACAAGGTGTGGGTCAAGCACATCAAGGCGGCGCTCATGGAGAACCGCTTCCGCCTGGTGCAGCAGCCGATCGCCAGCCTGCAGGGCGACGATCCGGGCATGTTCGACGTGCTGGTACGCATGATCGATCACCAGGGCAAGGAGGTACTGCCGTCGGAGTTCATGGCGGCCGCCGGACGCAACGACCTGCTGAAGAACATCGACCGCTGGGTGGTCGGAGCCTCGCTGTCGTTCGCCGCACAGAAGAAGCCCGAGTGCCTGTTCGTGCGGCTGTCGCGCGAGACCGCCCGCGACGGCGGCTTCATCGAGTGGCTCGACAACCATCTGCGTACCAGCCGTGCAGAGGCCGCGCGCCTGTGCTTCCAGGTGACCGAGGAAGGCGCTGCGAGCCACGTGCCGGAGGTCAAGGCCCTCGCGGCGGCGTTGCGTGAGCGGCGTTTCCGCTTCGCGCTCGAGGGGTTCGGCTCGGGGCGCGACAGCACGGGGCTGCTCGAATCGATGCCGCTCGACTTCGTCAAGATCGACGGCACGATCATCCAGGGGCTGGCGGCGGATCAGCAGCTGCAACTGCGCGTGCGGGTGCTGGTCGAGGCCGCACGCAAGCGCGGCGTCCAGACCATCGGCGAGCGCGTCGAGGACGCCAACACCATGGCGGTGCTCTGGCAGCTCGGCGTGCAGTACATCCAGGGTTACTTCGTCAACGAGCCCGAAGAGGTCGTGCTGCGCGCGGAGCGCTGACACGCCTTGCGGGACTCAGCGCGCGGCGCGGATGCCGAGCCAGTGCACCAGGGCGACCACGATGGCCGCGAGGCCGAGCCACTCGTGCAGCGCGCTCGAGGCGTCGTGAAAGGCGCCGGTGGTGTAATAGAGCGCGTAGCCGCTCGCGAGCAGTACGAGCGCGCAGCCGAGCAGCACAAGACCGGACCGCCAGTTGGAGAGCGTCGTCCAGCGCACCAGGATGTGACTCGCGCCGACCCAGCCGAAGAGAAATACCGTCACGACGGCGATCAGGCCGTGCCACCTCATGAGCGGTGCCTCCCACGCATTGGGCAGCGGCCCGAACTCGTTGTGACCGGGGAACAGATGGTGCGCCAGCGACCACAGCGCACCCGAGAGCCATAACGACGCGCACACGATGAGGATCGTAATGCGCAGGCCGCGCGACATCGGCGCCCGCCGGGCGCCGCGCGCCGCCAGCTCGCCCGTCGTTGCCTGCAGCCGCGCCACGTGCACTATCCGGCGCTCGCCGGTCGCAGCGCGACCTGCCACAGCGCGAGCAGCCAGCGCACGCCCTGCGTGACGTGCTCGCACGAGAGCGTTGCGCCGGCAATGTTCTTGATGTCGGTCTGGACGCGCAGCTGTCCGAGGTCTGCGCGTCCTGCGAACTGGCGGCGCCAGGACTCGGTGCGGATCTCGCCGCCGTGGCTCTCCCGATAGCTCAACACTTCCAGCGGGCCGAGCCTGCCGGCCGCATCGACCGCAGCCGCGTAGGTGATGAAATCCTCCTTCCCGATCACCTCATCGACGAAGACGTAGCCGAGAGGCTCACCGGCCTTGAGCGCCTTGAACGCGCGCAGGCTCCGGTGCGGTGGCTGTGCCCCGGCGAGTGCCGCCACCCGTGCGTGTTGCTCCGGGCTCAGCGACAGCACGACCTCGACGAAGGCGTCCGCCTGCGGGAAGAGCGCGCGCTCGGCCTCCTCGACCGAGAGGTAGTCGGCCGCGACGACGATCGCCGGCGGCGCTGCGGCGAGCGCGGTGAGTATGCCGAGCCACCCGAGGGTGCCCGCGTCTTTGCGGTTCATGGCCTTACTTAAATGAGAATGATTCTTAATTACTGTAGCATAGGGGCTCGCTTCCTCGCCGGCCTACGCATGAGCGCCCCCGCCAGCCCTTCGGCTCCCTCCCCCGCTTACCTCCCCGCCGCGCTGCGGCGCATGCGTGTCGAGATGGGCACACTGCTCGTGATCGAGGCGCGCGCCGCCTCGGCGGGCGAGGCCCGCGTGGCCGTGGCCGGCGCCTTCGCCGAGGCGGCCCGGCTCGCCCGGTTGCTCGACCCCTGGGTACCGCAGAGCGACCTGTGGCGGCTCAACCGTGCCACCGGCGCAAGCGCGCTGCCGATCAGCCGCGCAGCGCTCGAGGTTCTGCGCTTTGCGCAGCGGGTGAGCCAGCTGAGTGCAGGCTTCTTCGACCCGTGCCTGCCGACGCAGCCCGGGAGGATCGCGGATCTCGAGCTGATCGACGGTGAGCCGCCGCGAGCGATCGTGCACCGGCCGCTCGAGATCGACTGCGGAGGCATCGCCAAGGGCTACGTGGTGGACGCTGCGGTCACGGTACTGCTCAAGGCCGGCTGCAGCGCGGGACTCGTCAACGCAGGGGGTGATCTGCGCGTGTTCGGCGTGCACTGCGAGCCGCTCCTCCTGCGTGGCCCGGCCGGCACTTGCCGCCTCGTGCCACTCGGGGATGCCGCCGTCGCAGTCAGCGACCGTGACCTGCGCCGTGCACCGAGCGGTCACCGCGGTTACTACGTGCGCTCGGGCAGCGCCGCCACGCGGCGTTTCGCGGCCGTGCGCGCCGCCGATGCCATGACCGCCGACGCACTGACGAAGTGCCTGCTGCTCGCCCCGACCGCGCTCAACGAGGCGCTGTTGAATGAGCTCCACAGCGAGAGCCTCGTTTAGCACAGGGTGGCGCGGCGCGCGGGCGGACCGAGCCGCGCACCCGAAGAGGAGCGGGTTGCGCCGCGCTAGTACGCGAGCCCAAGTCCCAAGTCGAGCCGTTTGAAGTTGACGTTCTCCTCGAACCACTGATAGTCGGCCTTCAAAACCAGGTGTGGGCCGACATAGAAGTTCGCGCCCACGGTCCACACGCGGTCGTGGTTCTGTGGCCACACACCATAGTCCCCCGGGGTCGCCGAGAGCGGCACCTCGCCCTGTGGGAGCACCGGGCCGGGCGTGCCTTCGTAGCTCGCACCCATGTTGTAG
>DATIZW010000158.1:0-8681 GCA_035516875.1 Steroidobacteraceae bacterium | reverse complement strand
TTGATGCAGTTGCGCGCGGCGAAGACGGCGGAACTTGCCCACCGGACTCGCATCGGTTAACAGACAGGACCTCCCGAATCAACAACCCAAAGGGGAAGTTTATGAAGTGCGCGAGCGTAGTGAAGGCGGCTGCTGCCGTAGTAGTGGTGATAGGAATGGCAGGTTGCACGGATCTGAAGCCCATCCAGGCGCAGATCGACGATCTGAAGTCACAGGTCGGCAAGTTGACGTCCGATACGGCTGGGGCGAAGAGCTCCGCCGATGCGGCGAACAGCGCCGCTCAATCCGCCAGCCAGGCGGCCAGTGGGGCGCAGAGCACGGCCAACCAGGCGCTGGCTGCGGCCCATGCCAGTCAGTCGTGCTGCGACGCGACGAACGAAAAGATCGACCGCATGTTCAAGCGTTCGGTCTCCAAATAACACATCGGTCCCATAACACATCGGAACGCCGCGCAACTGCGCGGCGTTTTTTTTGCGCCGCTCGCAGCTCGAGCGTCGAGCGCCGGGGGTCGTGCGGCTACTGCGGAGGCGGCTGCGGGTAGTTCGGTGGCGCCTGCTGATAGCTCGGCGGTGGCTGTGGATAGTTCGGCGGCGCCTGCTGATAGCCCGGCGGTGGCTGCTGATAGCCCGGCGGTGGCTGCTGATAGCTCGGCGGTGGCTGCTGATAGCTCGGCGGTGGCTGCTGATTGCTCGGCGGCGCTTGCTGATTGCCCGGCGGCGCTTGCTGATAGCCCGGCGGTGGCTGCTGATAGCTCGGCGGTGGCTGCTGATAGCCCGGCGGATAGCTCGGCGGTGGCTGCTGATAGCTCGGCGGTGGCTGCTGATAGCCCGGCGGTGGCTGCTGATAGCCCGGCGGCCGTGCTGCGCCTGCTGTAGGTGCTGCGCCTGCCGCCGGCGCCGGTGCCGGGGCTGCTGCCGGTGCCGCTCCCGCTCCCGTTGCCGTTGCAGCGCTCGCTGCCGCGCCTGCGGCTGTTGCGGTTGCCGCGCCCGCCGCGGCTCCTGCGCCTGCTGCCGGCGGCGTGGCTGGCTGTGCCGTGTTCGGGCCAGGCGTCTGCGGAACCGCCTTGTAGGAGAATTTCTGCCCGGCGACTGCGGCCGCGACGAGCGCCCCGCCCTTTACGATGGTGAACGCTGCCATTCCCTTGTAGTACTGCCCGGCCGTGCCCGAGTTGCTCTTGCCGCCGCTCAATTCCGCGGACGAGCCTGTCGTACCCGTCGAGGTGGAGGCCGACGCGGTGATCGCCACCGCACTCGCGTTGGCATCGAACTCGAAGTTTCCGCGGGTGAATTCATCGAAGGCCCGCTTGTCCTGCAGGAAGACGATCTGACTGTAAGCCTCACCGCCGGCCTGAAGTCCAATGCTGAGCTGCGTCATCTTGCTGTCGCCGACGTATTTGCCCTGCTCGTAGACTCGGCCGCTGCCGCGCGCGCCGCCGATCAGGAGTGCGCCCTTGCCGATGGTAGGGAAGACAGCGTAACCGTAGCAGTCACGGAAGAACGCCGCGCTCTGACCGGCCTTCTGGAACAGCGCGATCGTGTTCGCGTATTCGTCTGCCGAAGCCGCGGTACCCGCGAGCAGGAGAGCCGCGAGTGCGAGTGAGGTGGAGAGCTTCTTCACGGTGAGTCCCCGGTGGTGGGTTGCGAGCGGCCGTCGAGGTGTCAGGGCGCAGCCTTGCGGTCCATCGCCGCAACCAGCTCCCGGCAACCTGATCCCCAGCGCGAGACCGCGCGGATGGCATGCGTGAACGGAACGTCCAAGGCATGAACCCGCTGTGGATCGAGGATGTAGACCTGCCCGCTAAAGGGTGCCGGTACCGCCGGAACGAACACGGTAAAGCGCCCGTCGGCAAGCTCTTCGATGATGAAAGCAGGCACCAGCGCCTCCTCGATCTCGGCCAACGCCGGTTTCCAGACTTCTGCATCAGCATCGCCCGCCAGTCGCTGCGTAAACCCCCGGAACAGTGAGTAGCCGGGAATCTTCTGAAACAGCGGCTCCGAGCGTCTCCACATCGACTGCCCCCACTTCGTGCGCACCGACAGACCAGCGAGGAAACACGCCAGCAATATGAGGATCAACGCAAGAACGTCCTCGCGGTGCACCCAGTCCGGAAGCAGCTCCGCGACTGGATGCACGAGCTTAGCCGCCGAGCCGATCGCTTTGAGCAGCAGCAGGACGGCGAGGTAAAGCGGCGCGAGGATCAGCACGCCGGCAAGCAAAGTGCCCAGGATGAATTTCACGAGTCTGCTCATGCTCGGGGCCGGTATCCGTCACACATCATGTGCCCGCAACATCCTAGCGACCCTGGCGCCCGGGCCGACAGCCTAATATCGCACCAGCGCCGAGCCCCAGGTGAACCCGCCGCCGAACGCCTCGAGCAGCAACAGCTGTCCGCGCCGGATGCGCCCGTCGCGTACCGCGACGTCGAGCGCCAGCGGCACGGAGGCGGCGGAGGTGTTGCCGTGATCCTGCACGGTGACGATCACGCGCTCCATGGGAAGGTCGAGCTTGCGCGCGGTGGCCTGGATGATGCGGATGTTGGCCTGGTGCGGCACCAGCCAGTCGAGCGCACTGCGGTCGAGGCCGTTGGCGGCGAGCGTCTCCTCGACCGCCTGCCCGAGCGTATTGACGGCGATCTTGAAGACCTCGTTCCCGCTCATGGTGATCACCATCTTCTGCGCAAAGCCGCGTGAGACACCGCTGCCGCAGTAGAGAAGATCCTTGTAGCAACCGTCCGAATGCAGGTGCGTCGAGAGCACCCCCGGCGCATCGCCCGGCTCGAGCAGCACCGCCCCGGCCCCATCGGCGAACAGCACGGCGGTAGCGCGATCGTTCCAGTCGACGATGCGCGAGAGCGTTTCCGCGCCCACCACCAGCGCGCGCCGTGCCTCGCCGCAGCGCACATACTTGTCGGCGATCGACAGCGCGTACATGAAGCCGGCGCAGGCGGTTTCGAGCCCGAATGCCGGGCCGCCGCGGCAGCCGAGCCGATACTGCAGGAGCGTGCCGCAGTTGGGAAAGACCAGGTCGGGGGTGGTGGTACCGAAGGCGATGAAATCGACGTCGCCGGGGGCGACCCCCGCAGCATCGAGGGCGCGCCGTGCGGCGATCTCCGCGAGGTCCACCGTGGTCTGGCCGTCGGCGGCGATGTGCCGCCGTTCGATGCCGGTGCGGCTGCGGATCCACTCGTCGGTCGTGTCGACCATTTTCTCCAGATCGTGGTTGGTGATGACCTTCTCGGGTAGATACGAACCTGTGCCGCTGATGCGCGAGTAGATCAATTGGCCGCCCCTTGCGCCTGCAGAGCCTGTGCAATGTGTGACGTCAGCCCGCGCCGCACTGCCAGCGCCGCCGTGCCGATCGCGCGCGCAAATGCGATACGGTCGGCGCGACCGTGGCTTTTTACCACGATCCCAGTCAGCCCCACCATGCACGCGCCGTTGTAGCGGCGCGGATCGAGCCCGGCGGCGGCGCGGCGCAGCACCGGGCGGGCGACGAGGCCGGCGAGGCGGTCGAGGAACGAGACTTGAAATTCCTGCCGCAACCGGTCGGCGATCAGCCCCGCGACCCCCTCCATGGTCTTGAGTGCCACATTGCCGGTGAAGCCGTCCGTCACCACCACGTCGACGTCCCCGGAGAAGATGTCGTCGCCCTCGACGAAGCCCACGTAATTGAGGCCACTCGGGGCGAGCAAAGCGTGCGCCGCCTGCACCACCTCGTGACCCTTGATGTCCTCTTCGCCGATGTTGAGCAGCCCGATGCGAGGGGTGGTGACGCCGTATACGTCGCGGGCCACGATCGCGCCCATCGCGGCGAACTGCCGCAGCTGCTCGGGCGTGGCCTTGGTGTTGGCACCGAGATCGAGCATGTGTGTCAGGCCGTGGGCGGCGGGGATCGCGGAGATGATGGCGGCGCGCTCGACGCCCGGCAGGGTCTTGAGCACGAAGTGCGCGATCGCCGTCAGTGCTCCGGTGTTGCCGGCGCTCACACAGGCGCTTGCCTGACCTGCGTGCACCTGGTCGATCGCCACGCGCATGGAGGAGTCCTTCTTGTGGCGGATCGCCTCGCGCGGCTTCTCCTGCATGGTCACCACCTGCGTGGCGGCAGTCAGCGCGGCGCGCGCGCGCATCGCCGCGGGCAGCTTGGCGAGCGCCGCGGAGATCAGCTGCGGCTCGCCGACGAGCAGCGCGCGCAATTCGGGATCGTCGGCGAGCGCGCGCAGCGCACCCTCAACGTATTCGCGCGGCTCGTGGTCGCCGCTCATGACGTCGATCGCAATCGGCAGCACGCAGGCCCTTTGGGTCAGGCGCTGGCAGCTCTCGGGCTCAATCCTTGTCTTCGGTCCCGGCCGGCTTCTCGATCACGCGCCGGCCGCGATAGAAGCCATCGGGAGTAATGCGGTGGCGGAGGTGTGTCTCGCCAGACTGCGGGTCGCTCGACAGCGCCGGCTTCGTCAGCCGATCGTGCGAGCGGTGCATGCCGCGTCGCGACGGGGTCTTGCGGCTCTTTTGAACAGCCATGTATCAGCTCCTGAACAATTCGATCGCCTTCTAACGTTTCAACAGCTCCGCGAGCTGCGCGAACGGCTTGTGTGTCTCGCCGCCGGCAGGCTCGTTGCTCCGCGCGTTTCCAGCCGCCGCGCACCTGTCTCCGCTCTCGTGCAGAGGCACGATCGGCAGCGTCAGCAACAGCTCCTCCGTGACGAGCTCCCCGATGCTGATGCGGCCGCCTTGGGCCAGCACCGGCTCGAGAGCCGCCGGCACGCGCGCCCCGTCCGTCTCGGACGCGATGAGCGCCATCCTGCTTTTCACATCGAGCGCGTGCTCCATCGGCTTCATACACCGCTGACACTCGATCGTTGCCGTGCCCGTGAGCCCGAGCTGCGCGACGGTGAGCCCCTGTTCGCGCGCGAATTGCACGCGCCCGCTGACGCGGCCCGCAACCGGGGCGCCAGCGCAGCGCAGCCCCGAAAGCTCACCGAGCGGGATGGCAAAGTCGACAGCGGCCGCGTCATCGGCCAGCCGGTCGACGTCGAGCGGTTTTGCCCAGGGCGGCAACCAGCCTCCCGCAGAATTGCGCTTGCCTCGCGCAGCGAACATGCACCGGGCCGAAAGACACGCCGTGTCCCGGGGCCCCCGCATGCGGCGCGTATAATAGGTATCGGGTTCGCCCAAGTCAAAGCCACGAATGGGCGCTAAGCCATTGTTTCTCGAAGACGATTCGCACTGCCGGCCACCCGCTTGCCACCGCTGATCCTCGCCTCCGCTTCCCCGTACCGCCGCGAGCTGCTGGCGCGGCTCGGCCTCGCTTTCGAGTCGATCGCTCCGGGGGTAAGCGAAGCGCACGTTCCGGGTGAGTCGCCCGCGGACCGGGCGCTGCGGCTCGCGCGGGAGAAGGCGCACGCCGTTGCCGCCGGCCACACCGGCGCGGTGGTCATTGGCAGTGACCAGGTCGCCTCGGCCGGCAACGAGATACTCGACAAGCCTGGTGACGCCGCGCGCTGCCGCGCGCAGCTTGCAGCGCTGAGCGGTCGCACCGCGCGTTTCTACACCGCCTGTGTAGTGCTCGCCGCGGGCAGCAGCCTGCATCTTGCCCACGTCGACACGACGACCGTCGTATTCCGCTCGCTGCGGGATGAGGAGATCGAGCGCTACATCGCGCGCGAGCGGCCGTTCGACTGCGCAGGCGGCTTCAAGGTGGAGACACTCGGCATCGCACTCCTCGAGTGCATCGAGAGTGTGGACCCGAGCGCGCTCATCGGCCTGCCGCTGATCTGGCTCGCGGGCGCACTGCGCGCCGCCGGCTACCGCCTCCCCTAGCGCGCCGCGCGACGACCGGACTTGACGGGCACGGCGAGCGCGTCGATCACCCGCGACAGTTCCGGCGGCAGCGGCGTGTTGACGCTGAACTCCCCACCGCGCGGCCAGGTGAAACTCACGCTGTGCGCGTGCAGGAACATGCGTCCAAGCCCCAGCGCTGCCAGTGTGCCGTTGAAGGTGCGGTCGCCGTACTTCTCGTCCCCCGCCACCGGGTGGCCGGCGTGTGCCGCGTGCACGCGGATCTGGTGCGTGCGGCCGGTGCGCAGCGCCACCTCCATGAGCGTCGCGGTGCCACCGAAGAACTGCACCGGGCGAAACTCGCTCACCGAGGGCTTGCCCGCCGCGCCGGCGCGCACCGTACGTTCCCCGCGCACGCGCGCATCGGTGTGCAGCGGAACGTCGATGCGCTTGGCACCGAGCCCCCAGCGGCCCTGCACCAGCGTGAGGTAGCGCTTGTCGAATCCGTGCTCGCGCAGCAGTGCGTGCAGGGTGCGTAACGTCGCCGCATCCCTCGCCACGAGCAGGCATCCGCTCGTGTCGCGGTCGAGGCGATGCACCAGTTCGAGCGGCTCCCCGGGCCTCACGGCGCGCAGGGCCTCGATGATGCCAAAGCTCACGCCGCTGCCGCCGTGGACGGCGACCCCGGCGGGCTTGTCGAGCACCAGAAGCCTGTCGTCCTCGTAGACGATCGACCGCTCGATCTGCTCAGCGAGCCTCACCGGGGGCGTACCCGACGCCGGCGCGGCCGGTAGCTGCCTGACCGGAGGCAAGCGGATGCGGTCGTGCGGCTTGAGTCGTAGCTCAGGCCCCGCACGCCGGCCGTTGACCCGTACCTCGCCCTTACGGATGACGCGGTACACCCGGCTGCGAGGCAGCCCCGCAAGGTGCCGCTCTATGTATTTGTCCAGGCGCTGGCCGGCCTCCTCGGGGCTCACTTCGAGGTACTGCACTCCGGTGCGGGGCTCGACCGGTGAGCGGGCGGATCCAGGACTTTTCTCGTAAGGCATTGTTTCTACAATGGTCTGTCGAGTATACTATTCCCGTCGTCCGCAATTCGGACGCACCAGCGGTGGCGGCAGTGGCCGCCACTCGTTTAGTTGGACCTCCTAAACCGAGGCCATCGCATTGGGCCGCCAAGATCGCGACGCCTGCGTCGAACCCGCGAGACGGGAATTCCGCAGTCGGCGCCGTCGGTTGAGTTCACCGAAGGTTACCTTTTCGCACCGCGCTCCAGGGTCGCGGTCATTCACGTGAAGAACGAGACACGCTCTCATTCGCCGGACTCCAGGAATCTTCGCTGCCGCGGAGTGACAGTTCCGCGGCCTCCCGTCGCTTGCTTGCCGGCCCCTCACCGCACAGTAGGGGCACATGAAGAGAATGCTAGTGAATGCAACTCAGGAAGAGGAGTTGCGCGTCGCTCTGGTTGATGGACAGAAGCTGTTTGACCTCAGTATCGAGTTACCCTCCCGCGAACAGAAGAAAGCCAACGTCTACAAGGCGCGGATCTCGCGCATAGAGCCCTCGCTCGAGGCGTGTTTCGTCGACTACGGCGCGCAGCGCCACGGGTTCCTGCCGCTGAAGGAGGTCTCGCGGGAGTACTTCCGCCAGGCCCCGCAGGGTGGCCGGATGAACATCCGCGAGCTGCTGTCCGAGGGTCAGGAAGTCATCGTGCAGGTCGAGAAGGAGGAGCGCGGCACCAAGGGCGCCGCGCTCACCACCTTCATCAGCCTCGCGGGCCGCTTCCTCGTGCTGATGCCCAACAACCCGCGCGCCGGGGGCGTATCGCGACGCATCGAGGGCGAGGACCGCGACCAGATGCGCGAGGTCATGAGTCAGCTGCAGATCCCGGAGGGTATGGGCGCGATCGTCCGCACCGCCGGCGTCGGCCGCTCGGTCGAGGAGCTGCAGTGGGACCTCGACAATCTCAAGGTCCAGTGGGAGCAGATCGACGCCGCAGCGAAGGAGCGACCGGCGCCATTCCTGGTGTTCCGCGAGAGCGACGCGGTGACGCGTGCCATGCGCGACTATCTCTCCGACGACATCGGCGAGGTGCTGGTGGACAACCAGGCGGCCTTCCAGAAGGCGCAGGAGTACATGCAGCGCTTCATCCCCGCCGACGCCCAGCGGCGGCTGAAGCTGTACACGGACGACATTCCGCTGTTCACCCGCTTTCAGATCGAGAGCCAGATCGAGTCGGCTTACGCGCACAAGGTGCAGCTGCCCTCCGGCGGCAGCATCGTCATCGACTACAGCGAGGCGCTGGTGTCGATCGACATCAACTCCGCGCGCGCGACGCGCGGCAGCGACATCGAGACGACCGCGACCAATACCAACCTCGAGGCTGCCGATGAGATCGCCCGGCAGCTGCGTATTCGCGACATCGGTGGCCTGATCGTCATCGACTTCATCGATATGGAGTCGGCCAAGAACCAGCGCGAGGTCGAGGACCGGCTGCGCGATGCGGTGCGCATGGATCGGGCCCGCATCCAGATCGGCCGCCTGTCGCGCTTTGGACTGCTCGAGATGTCACGCCAGCGGCTGCGTCCCTCGCTCGGAGAATCGAGCCACATCGTCTGCCCGCGCTGCGTCGGCATCGGCAGCATTCGCAGCGTGGAGTCGATGGCGCTCGCGGTGCTGCGCCTGATCGGCGAGGAGCTGCGCAAGGACCGCACCGCCCGCGTCATTGCGCAGGTGCCGGTCGCCGTCGCGACCTATCTGATCAACGAGAAGCGCGAGTGGCTGCGCACGCTCGAGGACAAGAGCGAGACGGAGCTGATCATCGTGCCGAACGAGAACATCCAGACCCCCGAGTACTCGATCCGTCGCGTGCGCGACGATGAGGTCGAGGCAGCGGAGAACAAGCAG
>DATIZW010000157.1:0-7708 GCA_035516875.1 Steroidobacteraceae bacterium | reverse complement strand
CGTAGAATTTTCTACGCTGGCATCGGCACTCACCTGGCAGCCATCGGCAAGGAGTAAGGACATGAGCGCTGTGCTACTCGCGGTATTCAACGAGTACGGAGTCGCCGACCGCGTGCGCACGCGGCTCGTAAGCGACGGCTTCCCCACCGACCGTGTCGAGCTGACCGCCTCGTCCGAGCCTGGTCGGGCTGGGCTGCAGCCGGCGCCCCAGACGCACGACAAGTTCGTTCAGTACTTCCGCACCTTGCTGAAGGAGGAGGACGAGCAGCCGTTCGTCCAGGCACTGGTCGATCGTGTCGAGGGCGGTGCAGTCACCGTAACGGTGCACCCGCGCGGCGCCATCGAGACTGCGCGTGCGGCCGAGATCCTCGAGGATGGGGGCGCGGTGGAAGTCGTCGGCCATGATCTGGCCAATCAGTCATTCGAACGCGCCGCGGCGCCCAAAGACGGCCCCTGGGTGCGACACTTCATGCTGGATAACCCGACCGGCGCCGACTGTATCTACTGCCGGCTGTTCCCCGGGCACGCGCACGAGCACTGAGTCGCGGTCGCGCCGTCACCTCTCACCGCCCGCGCGGCCAGCGCAGGCCGCACGCACTCGCATCGAGCACGCGCCGGAAGACCACCGTAGGCTTTCCGGCGCGTGCACCGTCGGCGGGTCTCAGGGCCTTACTGCTGCTTATCGAGCGTGAACGTCGTGATCTGATGGTGGAGCACGTCGTTGTCCGTCACCTCGATCGACTGACCATCCTTGGCCGCGGCGATGTGGATCTCGTCGGTGACCTTGCCGTCGCGGCTGTCGGTCTCCTGGACGTTGTAGTCATCGAGCCTCTTCAGCGTCACGACTGTCTTGCCCGGGTCTCCATGGACCGGATACTCCTTGCCGTCGAACTTGGCGTTATAGCTCTGGCCGTTCCAGTGCATGCTGAACTGATCGTTCGTCATCTGGTAGGCGAAGGTGCGCTGCGCGTCGTTCGCCTCGTGCAGCTGATCCGGTTGCCACGATCCCGAGACGCGGTGTGAGCCAGGAGGAGCCGGGGCGCGCCGCGTTTCGGTGAATGTGCCGGTCGCCATCTTGCTACCGGTGTAGTCCTGGAACTTGCCGGTGAGTGTCTTGCCGTCCGTGGATACCTCGTAGCTCACGCTGATGACGAGCTTGCCACCTTGCTTCTCGACCACATGGATGGACGACGGGCTCGCGACCGTCACGGCCACCGTGTCGTAATAGGGGTGGCCTTCCACCTTCTGATCGGTGCCGTCCGCCTTCACCTTGATCTCGGGTACGCAGCTCGAGCAGCTGTACATCCCATCGAGCACCTGGAACTGGTCGGCCTTGCCGGTCGTTTTCATCGAGTCCATGCGCATCTTCCACGTGCCATCGAACGCACTGCTGGCAAGGGCAACGGCCGGCAGCAACAGCAGCGCGGGTAGTAGGTTCCTCATGATGTCTCCCCCTCGGTGTTGATCGGTTTGGTGTCAGGGCGCCGCCGCGCCGCCCCGGAGGGCCGGCAGTCTATGCCCCGTGGCGCTGCCTCTGCAAACCCGAAGACCCGAAAACCGCAGCCCCGTGCCCGCGCAAACCGTGCCGGCGTCGTTTTCAGTCGCTGCGAGCCTTGAGGACCTGCGAGAGCGTGTCGGCGCGCCCTTCGATGCGTGTCAGGTGCGGGTAGCGTGGGCCGTCGAAGTACTCGACGCGCAGCGTGCGGTAGTAGTCGCCGTTCTCCACCAGCAGCTCGATCGGCTGGTGGCTGTCGTGTGCTGCCGCAATGGCGGCATCGAGCACCGCGGCGCTGTACGTATGACCGTTCACCGCCACGAGCCTCATGCCCGGCCCGGCGCCGGCGCGTGCCGCGGCGCGCTCCCCGACCGTGTCGACGATCGTGCCCTTGTCGTCGCTGGTGAGGCCGATCGACCACTGGCGGTCGGTGATCTTCTTCCGCCGCTGCTGCACCTCGATGAAGCTGTTGCGCTCGGGCGAGTAGCTCAGCCGCCAGCCGGAGGACTCGAGCCCCGCAAGCAGTACGCGCGGACCCAGGCTGTCGAGGTGACTGCGCACCAGGGCGCGCCACTCACCCGCAGCGACGGACGCGAGCGTCGTGTAGACGTCCGACTCGACGTAGGGCTTGAGCGCCGGCTCCCCGCCCGCTCCCGCATAGAAGCGCTTCACGAAATCATCGAGCGATGCGCGGCCGGCGCTCCGCGCGCGCAGCTCCGCATCCACATTGAGCCACAGGAACTCGGAGGCCTCGTAGAAGTCGGTGCTGCGGCGGCTCGATTCCCACGCCGGCGGGGCGTCGTAGAGGATCTGTGCTGCGACCGCGGTGTCGGCGAGCGGCCGCCAGCGATCGCCGCTCTCGACGTCGAAAGTGCCGGCGAGGCTCGCGAGCATCTCGCGATAACTCTCGGCGGACGTGATGCCGGCGCGCACCGGCAGCACCTCGCCCCAGAACTGCGTGAGGCCCTCGTACACCCACAGCAGAGACCCGTCCATCGGCTTCTGGTAGTCCGGGCTCAGCAGTCCGGCCGGGCGGCGGTACTTACCGTTCCAGCTGTGTACGTACTCGTGGGCCAGCAGCTGCGCCACCCGCTCGCGCGTCCCCGCGTCCGACAACACGTTCTCGTCAGTGCGATCGTCGCTCGACTCGTGGTGCTCGAGCCCGAAGTGAGCGACGTGGTCGGAGAGCGTGAGCAGCCACGTGTAGTGGCGGTACATGCGCGTACCGAACAGCTCCCCCGCCTGCGCCACGAGCCGTGCGTAGCCGGCGGCAAAGTCATCCGGCACCGCGAGCGCGGCGGGTGTGTCGGCGACGATGGCGAGGGTGTGCTCGAGCTGCGGCAGCGGCGCCGAGCCGGCCAGCTCGATACGTTTCGCGTAGCGGCCCATTTGCAGCGGCGAGTCGATGAGGCGCGCGAGCGTTGCGGGCTCGAGCTGCACGCTGCCATCGGCTCGCGGGGTGAGCGCGAGCGCGCAGCTGAGCTGCCAGTCGGCGGGCGCGAGCAGCGTGGCCGTGGTGGAGATGCTGCCGGCGTCGCGCCCCTTCGGCAGCAGCACGAATTCGTTCCACGGCAGCACCGCCAGCTGCTCGCTGCTGGTCGGCCCGGTACTGAAGATCTTGCCCTCGGTCGGCAGACCCGTATCCAGCGCGATGTCGAGTCGCGTCGCACCCTCCGGGACCGTCACACCGATCGCGTACATGTCGAGCGGGTCGCGATGCCAGGGCAGCGCTTGGCCATTGGCGCGGATCTCGAGCCCGATGATGCTCTCGAGGGGTCCGGTCGGCCCGTGCTCGCCCGGGATCCACTTGGGGAACACCAGCGTCAGCGGTCCGCCCTTGACGGCGAGGCTCATGTCGGTGTGCACATGCTTGCGCGTGATCTCGCGCGCGTCGACCCGAACGCTGAGATCGGCGGCGTGCGCGAGTGGACCAGCGGGGAAGGCAGCGCCAAGCACAAGGCAGGGCAGCAGTCGGCGTAAGGTCATCGCACCCTCGTGTTCGTGGTCGAGACGCGCGATTCTCGACTGAAATGGCTCCGCCGGGCAACGCATGCTATGTTGGATCGATGGAGCAGCTCTACGTCGGCGGCTGCCTGTGCGGTGCGGTGCGCTACGAGGCACGCGGTACCGCGAGCAAACCGTGCTACTGCCACTGCAACTCGTGCCGGCGCGCCGCCGGCGCGCCGCTCGTACCGTGGGCAACCTTTGCACGCAGTGCTTTCCGCGTGACGCGCGGCGCGCTGGCGGAATATCGCTCTTCGCCGCCGGTAGCGCGAGGCTTCTGCGGCGCGTGCGGCACCTCACTCACCTACGCCCACGCGGCACGTCCCGACGAGATCGATGTCACGCTCGCGACGCTCGATGAGCCCGCGCGCCTTGCGCCCGAAGCGCACCTGTGGGTTGCCGACAAGCTGCCGTGGGTGACGATCAGCGACGGCCTGCCGCGCTACGCCGCAGGGTTCGACGCCGGCCCGCTCGGCTAGCGCGTTCGCGCCAGCAGCAGGAAGGTCACCACGGCGAGCAGCGTGGTCGGGAGCCACGCAAGCAGCGCCGGGTTGAGATTGAACACCACCGTGCCGCTCTCGATGAGGCGTTGCAGGAGGAAGAACCCGATACCGAGCAGCATGCCGAGCAGCATGCGCGCGCCGGCGCCCGCCGAGCGCATCGAGCCGAGCACGAACGGGATCGCGAGCAGCACCGCGAACATCACGCCCACGGTGCGGGCGATGCGTGACCAGAAGGCGAACACGTACTCGCGCGTATCGAGGCCATTGCTGCGGAAGTAGGTGATCAGCCGCCACAGCGCGCGGCTGGTGAGCTGCTTGGGATCCTCGACCGCGACGCCGAGGAAGCCGGCCGACACGTTGGACTCGAGCACCCGGTGCGAGGGTGGCTCGGTAGCCACCCGGTCGACCTGGAAGCGCGACTCGGTGTAGTCGCTCAGCTGCCACTTGCCGCGCGGGCCGGCAACGGCGTGGGTGGCGTGGCCGACGCCGAGCAGCCGGTGCTGCGGCGAGAGCTCGAAGATCTGCATGCTGCCGAACTGTCGCTGACTCGACTGCCCGGCGACATTCAGGATCAGGTCACCGTCGCGCACCCAGGCGCCGCTGCCGCCGCCGAAGCTGACGTTGCTCAGCTTGCTGAAGGCCTTCTGCTGCCGCGCGGCCTGCTCGAGTGGCGGCGCGAGAAACTCCCCGAGCAGCACCTCGAACAATACCAGGAGGAGTCCCGCGAGCAGCGCGATGCTCGCGAGGCGCGCAATCGACACGCCGGTGGCGCGCACCACCGTGAGCTCGCTGCCCCGTGCCAGCGCCCCGAGCCCAAGCAGCGAGCCGATGAGCGCCGTAATCGGCAACAGCTCGTAGGCGAGTTGCGGCAGGTTGAGCAGCGTGTACCAGAAAGCGCCGAGCGCGCTGTAGTGGCCGGTGCCGACGTCGTCCTGCTGGTCGATGAACATCAGCAGCGCCCCGAGCACCAGCAGCACCAACAGCACCAGCAGCACTGCGCCGAGGATGGCACGCACGATGTAGCGATCGAGCACGCTCATGAGCCACGCATCCGGTAACGCACGCGCTGGGCGAGTCCCGGGGCGGCGACGATGATCAAGGCGAACAGCACGACGATCACGTGCGTCCACCACAGCCCCGCGGCTTCCGGGATGGTGCCGCGTGCGATCCAGGTCTTACCAGCGGCCGCGAGGTTGTAATAAAGGAAGAACACCAGCACCGCGATCCACACGCGCGCGTAGCGTCCCTGCCGGGGCCTGAGACGTGCCAGCGGCACCGCGAGCAGCGCCAGCACCAGACACATGATCGGTGCGCTCAGGCGCCAGTGCAGCTCGGCACGCTCACCGCGATCGCGCGAGTTGAGCAGGCTCTCGGTGGGCCGCGCCTCGACATCGCGGATCGCATCGATGATCGGCGGCACCTGGACCGGCACGACGTGCTCGGCGAAGCGCACGATACGAAACTCCGCGCTCCCCGGCACACCCTCGAAGCGCTCACCGTCATAGAGCGTCAGTACGTGGGTGAGCCCGTCGGTGGTGACCGTGTGGCGGGCCCGCTGCGCCAGCACCACTTCCACCTCGGGGCCGCTGTTGCGCTCGACGAACACATTGCCCATGGTGCCGTCGGGGGCCACCTCCTCGGCGTACACCACGGCGTTGGCGCGCGCGAAGATGCGGAACTTCCCGGCGGCGATGGGTGCGAACTGACCGGCGCGCAGTGCCGCGTTGCGCAGGTTGAGCGCACGGGCGATCGCATCCGGGGCGAGCACCAGCGTCAGCCACGCGAGGGCGGCCGCTACCACCACCGCCAGCAGCGTCACCGGCGCGTAGATGATCCCGGGGCGCACCCCGCAGGCGAGCGCCGCCGCCATCTCGCTGTCGTGATACAGCCGCCCGAACGCGAGCACCACCCCGAGCAGCAGCCCGACCGGCAGCAGGATCGAGAGGTATTGCAGCGCGCCGAGACCGATCAGCTCGAGCACCACGCTCTGCGGGTACTGGTTGGCGGCCGCGCGCTCGAGCACCCCCACCACCTCGTTGGCGAGCAGGATGATCAGCAGCACGCCGGTCACCGCCAGCCAGGCCGTTACCACCTCGCGCAGCACGTAGCGGCCCAGGATCTTTCCCAACGCGACACTGCCTCACCCGCCGGAAAAGCGGCGGGATCTTGAGTTACACTTGCCATCGCTTGCACCCGTAGCCGTAAGCGCTGAATAACCAGAAACGGAGCGAGGCGCGAAAGAGCCGCGGATAAGGTAAATCAGACGCTCGCGCGCCTCAACGGGAAGGGGATTTTGCATGGAATTCGGGGTCTGGACGAAGGGCTTGGCAACACTCGGCGTGGATTGCCTGGTCCTCGGCGTGTTCGAGGAAGCGGAGCTCGGTGCGGCGGGGGCACCCGTCGATGCCGCCTGCGGCGGACGGCTGAAGAAGCTGCTCCAGCGCGGCGACTTCGCCGGGCGTGCGGGCGAGACGCTGCTCGTCTCGGACCTGGCGGGCCTCAGCGCAACTCACGTGCTGCTGATCGGCATGGGCTCGCGCAAACAGCTGCAGCGCAGGAGCTGGCGCAAAGCCTGGGCCGCCGCCGTCGCTGCGCTGCTGCGCACCCGCATCGGCAGCTGTGCAGTGGCCCTCGACCGACCGGACGCGAGGCAGCTCGATGACTACTACTTCGGCCGCGCGATCGCCGAAGGCGCCGGCGCCGGACTCTACCGGGTCAACGACCTGAAGACGGCGAAGAAGCCCGCGCCGCCGGCGCTGAAGAAAGTGCTGGCCGGGCCGGTGCGCCGCGCGGCCGCCGCCGAGCGCGGCTTCAGTCACGGCGCGGCGATCGCCGCCGCCGCCACCGTGCAGCGCGACCTCGCCAATCTGCCCGCCAACGTGTGCACACCAACCTTCCTCGCCGAGCAGGCCCGCGCGCTCGGCAAACGCCACGCGGGGCTGCGCGTACGGGTGCTCGATGAGGCGGCCATCCGGCGCGAGAAGATGGGCTGCCTACTCGCGGTGTCCCAGGGGAGCCATGAGCCGCCGCGGTTCATCGTGCTCGAGTACTCGGGAGCGAAGAAAGCGCAGGCGCCGGTCGTGCTCGTCGGCAAAGGTGTCACCTTCGATACCGGCGGCATCTCGCTCAAGGATCCGCCGGGCATGGACGAGATGAAGTTCGACATGAGCGGCGCGGCCGCGGTGATCGCAGCCCTCACCCTCGTGGCGCAGCTGCGTCTGCCGTTGCACGTGGTGGGCCTGGTCGCCGCGGTGGAGAACATGCCCGGCGGCCGCGCCGTCAAGCCCGGCGACATCGCCACCAGCGCCTCGGGGCAGACGGTGGAGATACTCAACACGGACGCCGAGGGCCGCCTCATCCTCGCCGATGCCCTGCACTACGCACGGCGTTTTCACCCTGCGGCGGTGATCGACATCGCAACCCTCACCGGGGCGTGCGTGGTCGCCCTCGGTCATCATCACGCGGGCGTCATGGGGAGCGACGAGGGACTGGTGCGCGAGCTGGTCGAGGCGGGGCGCCGCGCCGACGACCGCTGCTGGCAACTGCCGCTCACCGAGGAATACGCCGAGCAGCTCAAGAGCAACTTCGCCGACTTCGCCAACGTCGGTGGGCGCGACGGCGGCGCCATCACCGCGGCGACATTCCTCGCCAAGTTCACCCAGGGAATGAAATGGGCGCACCTGGACATCGCCGGCACCGCCTACCA
>DATIZW010000156.1:0-7835 GCA_035516875.1 Steroidobacteraceae bacterium | reverse complement strand
TCGACGAGATCGCCGCGGACCGCCACCTCGATGCGCGTCTTGGGCACGAAATCGACCACGTACTCGGCGCCGCGATACAACTCGGTGTGTCCCCGCTGCCGCCCGAAGCCCTTCACCTCCGTGACCGTCATGCCCGATACGCCGATGTCCGACAGCGCAGCGCGCACGTCATCGAGCTTGAAGGGCTTAATGATCGCTGTGACCAGTTTCATGGGCGCTCTCTCCGTCTGCGGGCAGGTGCGGCGCGAGGCATTTTGCAGTTTTCGTGCCATGCCATGGAATAGGGTTGAATCCGGACAGGCCACGCACGCGGTCGCCGGCGCCGTCGCGGTGCTGCACCATTCCGGAGCGCCCGGTCGCGGCAGATGCTCTGTGCTGGTGCGGCGACCGCCTGGCGTGCATCGGCTATTCTTCGGGCAAATGTACGAGCAGATCGTGATCGCGGGAGGCGGCCAGGCCGCCGTTCAGACCGTCGATACACTACGCCGCAAAGGGTTCGCGGGAAAGCTGAGCGTGGTGGGCGAGGAGCCCTGGCTTCCCTACCAACGCCCGCCGCTGTCAAAGAAATACCTGCTCGGCAGCCTCGAGCGCGAGCGACTGCTCATCCGCCCGGCACAGTTCTTTGCCGAGCACCACGTCACCACACTCCTCGGTCGGCGGGTGACCGAGGTTGCGCGCGGGGCGCGCCACGTGCGCCTCGATGACGGGATGGTGTTGCCGTACGACGCGCTGGTACTCGCCACCGGCAGCCGCCCGCGGCGGCTGATCGCGCCTGGCGGCGAGCTCGCGGGCGTGCACTACCTGCGCACCATCGCCGACGCCGACCGCATCCGCGGCGCCTGTTCCTCAGGCGGGCGGCTCATCATCATCGGCGGTGGCTACATCGGGCTCGAGGTGGCCGCGACCGCGCACGCGCTCGGCATGGAGGTGACCGTGCTCGAGATGGCCGCGCGCGTGATGAGCCGCGTCACCTGCCCGGAAATCTCGGCCTTCTACGAAGGCGAGCACGCCCGTCACGGCGTGCGCATCTGCTGCAACGAGTCGGTGCGCGCGCTGCACGGCGATGCGGGCACCGGTCGGGTGCGTGCGGTGCTTACCGAGTCGGGCGGCGAATACCCGGCCGACGTCGTGATCGTCGGCGTCGGCGTGGCTCCGGCGGACGAGCTCGCGCGGGCGGCGGGGCTCGAGTGCGAGAACGGCGTCGTCACCGACGCGCACTGTCGCACCGCGGACGAGGCGATCTACGCAGCCGGCGACTGCGCGAGCCACCTCAACCGCCAGTACGGCCGGCACCTGCGGCTGGAGTCGGTCGACAATGCCTTCGAGCAGGGCACGACGGTCGCGCTCAACCTGCTCGGCACCGCCACGCCGCACGACAAGGTGCCCTGGTTCTGGTCCGACCAGTTCGACCTGAAGCTCATCATCGTCGGCGTCGCCCAGGGTTACGACACGGTGATCGTGCGCGGCACGCCGGCGACGCGCAGCTTCAGCGCCTGCTACCTGCGCAACGGTGAGCTGATCGCGATCGACACCGTCAACGCGCCGAAGGATCAGATGGCGGCGCGCAAGCTGATCCCGGCGCACGCGCGTCCGGACCGCGCGAAGCTCGCCGACCCCACGGTGGCTCTCAAGGACACGGTCTGAGCACGACCAGGAGATCCTTGGCGTCCACCGACTGCCCGGGGCGTACCGCCACTTCTGCGACCTCGCCCTCGGCCTCGGCGCGCACCGCGGTCTCCATCTTCATCGCCTCGAGCGTGAGAAGTGCATCGCCGCGCGCCACTCTCGCGCCCGCCACCACCGCGACCGTCGCCACCACGCCCGGCATCGGCGCGCCGAGCTGCAGCGGATTTCCCGGCTCGGCCTTGCGCGGTGGCGCACGCGTTGCGACCTGGCTGTGGTCGGGCACGCGCACCGAGCGCGGCTGGCCGTTGAGCTCGAAGAACACCGTGCGCGTGCCATCCTCGTGCGGCTCGCTGCTGGCAACGTAGCGCACGATGAGGGTCTTGCCGCGCTCGAGATCCACGCTGATCTCCTGCCCGGGCTCCATGCCGTAGAAGAACACCGGGGTCGGCAGGATGGCGGGATCGCCGTACAGCAGCCGCTCGCGGGCGTAGTCGGCGAACACGCGCGGATACATGAGTGAGGATGCGAGCTCCTCGTCGGTCACCGCCCGTGGCAGCCGCTGTTGCAGCCGCTCGCGCTCGGCGGCGAGATCGACCGGGGGCAGCTGCGCGCCGGCGCGCCCCGCAAGCGCCGGCGCACCCTGCAGCACCTTGCGCTGCAACGCCTCGGGGAACCCTCCGTAGGGCTGGCCGAGCTCGCCGCGGAACAGCTGCACCACCGACTCCGGAAAGGCAACCGCGAGGTGCGGATCGAGCACCTGCGCGCGGCTCAACCCGGCGCTCGCCATGAGCAGTGCCAGGTCACCGACCGCCTTCGAGGTCGGGGTAACCTTGATGATGTCGCCGAACATGTCGTTGACGTCCGCATACGTGCGGGCCACTTCGGGCCAGCGCGTCTCGTCGATGCCCAGTGCCCGCGCCTGCTCGCGCAGGTTCGTGTACTGCCCGCCGGGCATACCGTGCACGTACACCTCCGAGGTGCCGGCGCGGATATCGCTCTCGAATGGGGCGTACTGTGAGCGCACCTGCTCCCAGTATGCGGAGATCAGCCGCAGGTGCCCCGGGTCGATGCCCGCGTCCCGTGGCCCGAAGCGCAGCGCCTCGATCACCGAGCCGAGGTTCGGCTGCGAAGTGAGGCCGCTCATCGCATCGATCGCCCCGTCAACCGCATCCGCTCCCGCCGCGACCGCCGCGAGCACGCTCGCGGCGCCGATGCCGCTCGTGTCGTGGGTGTGGAAGTGCACCGGCAAGCCGATCTCGTCCTTGAGCGCCCGCACCAGCTCGTACGCGGCGCGCGGTCGCGCGAGCCCCGCCATGTCCTTGATGCCGAGCACGTGGGTGCCGGCGGCCTTGAGCTCGCGCGCGATCTTCAGGTAGTAGTCGAGGGTGTACTTGCGCTCGCGCGGGTCGCTTAAGTTTCCGCTGTAGCAGATGGCCGCCTCGCACAGCTTCCCGGCCGCGCGTACCGCGTCGATCGAGACGCGCATGTTCTCGACCCAGTTGAGCGAGTCGAAGATGCGGAACACGTCGATGCCGCCGGCCGCGGCACGCGCGATGAAAAAGCGCACCACGTTGTCGGGGTAGCTGGTATAGCCGACCGCGTTCGCTCCGCGCAGCAGCATCTGCAGCAGCAGGTTCGGCACGCGCTCGCGCAGGGCGGCGAGGCGCTGCCACGGGTCCTCGCGCAGAAAGCGCATCGCCACGTCGAAGGTCGCCCCGCCCCAGCACTCGAGCGAGAACAGTTGCGGCAGGAGGCTCGCGTAGTACGGCGCGATTGCCGTCATGTCGAGGGTCCGCAGCCTGGTCGCGAGCAGCGACTGATGGGCATCGCGCATGGTGGTGTCGGTGAGGAGCACGCGCTCCTCGGCGAGCATCCACTGCGCGAATGCCTCCGGCCCGAGCAAATCGAGTTTCTGCTTGGTGCCCGGCACGGCCGCCGGCAGCGCGAGGGCCGGCAGGTGCGGAGCGCTCAAGTGTCGCGGCCGGGGGCGGCCGCGGACCTCGGGGTTGCCGTTGACGATGGTCGCGCCGATGTAGGTGAGGATGCGCGTCGCGCGATCGCGCTTGCGTGGCCAGCGAAACAGCTCCGGCGTCTCGTCGATGAAGCGCGTGCTGTACTCGCCGCGGGCGAAGCGCGGGTGCGTGATCAGCTGGTCGAGAAAGCGCAGGTTGGTGACTACGCCACGGATGCGAAATTCCCACAGCGCGCGGTGCATGCGCGCAATGGTCTCTTCCGGGGTCGGCGACCAGGCGGTCACCTTGACCAGCAGCGAATCGTAGAAGCGCGTGATGATGGCGCCGGTGTAGGCAGTGCCGGCGTCGAGGCGGATGCCGAACCCCGCGGGACTGCGGTAGGCGGCGATCTTGCCGTAGTCGGGGATGAAGCCGTTCTCCGGATCCTCGGTGGTGATCCGGCACTGCAGGGCGTGGGCCGTGAGGCGGATGTCCGCCTGCGACGGCACGCCGCTCTCGGGTGAGCCGATGCGCGCACCTTCCGCGATGCGCAGCTGCGCCTTCACCAGGTCGATTCCGGTCGCGCACTCGGTGACCGTGTGCTCGACCTGGATGCGCGGATTCACCTCGATGAAATAAAAGCGCCCGCTGTCGGCGTCCTGCAGGAACTCCACCGTGCCGGCGTTCACGTAGCGCGCCGCGCGGCCGATGGCGAGCGCAGCGGCGGTGAGCTCGGTGCGCTCCGCGGCGCTGAGGAACACCGCCGGCGCGCGCTCCACCACCTTCTGGTGGCGGCGCTGCACGGTGCAGTCGCGCTCGAACAAGTGCACCAGCGTGCCGTGGCGGTCGCCGAGAATCTGCACCTCGACGTGCCGCGCGCGCTGTACGAGCTTCTCGAGATACACCTCTTCGTTGCCGAAAGCGGCCAGCGCCTCGCGCCGGCACAGGGGCAGGAGCTCGCGCAGCCGCGCCTCATCGGGCACGACGCGTGTACCGCGGCCGCCCCCGCCCCAGCTGGCCTTGAGCATTACCGGGTAGCCGAGGCCGAGCGCCAGGCGAGCGCACTCCTCGACGTCCCGTGGCAGTGGCGCGGTGGCCGGCATCACTGCCACCCCCGCTGCTACGGCGAGCTCGCGCGCCGTCACCTTGTTACCGAGCACCTCGAGGGTCGCCGGCTCTGGCCCGATGAACACCACTCCTGCCGCCAGGCATTCGCGCGCGAACTGTGGATTCTCGGCGAGGAAGCCGTATCCCGGGTGGATCGCCTCCGCGCCCGCCTCGCGTGCGACGCGCAGGACATCGGCGATATCGAGATACGCTTCCACCGGCCCCTTGCCGCTGCCCACGAGATAGGCCTCGTCGGCCTTGGTCCGGTGCAGCGAGAAGCGATCCTCCTGCGAGTACACCGCGACGGTGCGCAACCCGAGCTCGCTCGCCGCCCGCATGACGCGTATGGCGATCTCGCCGCGGTTCGCGACCAGGACACTTCGTATCCGCTGCGACGTGGCGGGTTTCACTTTAAGATCTGCCGTCACCTGTCAGGACACCTGCGCGCGCACCAGGCGCGCGGGCGCGGAAGCGTTTTCGATCATAGCCGAGGGGAAAAGATGTCGCGCCCGAAACTGCCCGCCCTGCCGTGTCTGCTGCTGCTCGCCGCGGCGGCCACGCGGATCGACCCGGCGGCAGCGGCTGATGCGCGGCCGCTCGTCATCGTCATTCACGGCGGTGCCGGTGTCATCGAGCCCGCGCGCATGACGTCGGCGAAGGAAGCCTCCTACCGCGCCGGTCTCGCGGCGGCGCTCGATGCCGGCTACGCTGTGCTCGAGCGCGGCGGCACTAGCCTCGATGCAGTAACGGCGGCTGTGCGTACCCTGGAGGATGACCCGCAATTCAACGCCGGCCGCGGCGCGGTGCTCAACGACCAGGGCGACGCGGAACTCGACGCCGCCATCATGGATGGCAACGGCCCGCACGCCGGCGCGGTGGCGAGCGTGCTGCACGTGAAGAACCCGGTGGAGCTGGCACGTCTCGTCATGGAAAAGAGCCCCTACGTGCTGCTGGTGGGCGAAGGGGCCGAGGAATTCGCACTCGAGCAGGGGATGGCGCTGATGCCGCGCAGCTACTTCCGCACCGAGGTGCGTGAGCGGGAGTTCGAGGAGACGCGCCACCTGGAGTGGGCGCCGCGCAATACCGGCCCGCACGCCGAGACCACGGTGCAGCACGACAGCAGAGGCACGGTCGGCGCCATCGCCCTCGACCGCGCCGGCAATCTCGCCGCCGCCACCTCCACCGGTGGCCTCAGCAGCAACAAGCACCGCGGGCGGGTCGGCGACACGCCCCTGATCGGCGCGGGCACCTACGCCGACAACCACAGCTGCGCGGTGTCGGGCACCGGGCAAGGCGAGTACTTCATCCGTGGCGTGATCGCCTACGACGTGTGCGCGCTGGTGCAGTACCGCCACCTGCAGCTCGCGCAGGCGGTTCACGAGGTGATCCACGAGAAGCTGCGCCGCGCCGGCGGTGAGGGCGGCGTGATCGCCCTCGATCCGGCCGGCAACCTGGCCATGGATTTCAACAGCATCGGCATGTTCCGCGGTGCGCGCGACTCGCGCGGGCGGCGCGAGATCGCCATGTACCGCAATGACGCCAAGCCCTGAAGGACGTCAAGCCTCGAGCAGGAGCCTCCCATGTATGCCATCGCCATTCACGGCGGCGCGGGCGCCGTGCCCCGCGCGACGCTCTCGGCCGAGCGCGAGCAACGCTACCGCAGGGGCCTCGAAGCTGCGCTCGACGGCGGCTACGCACTGCTCGAGCGTGGCGGCAGCAGTCTCGATGCGGTCGCGACGGCGGTGCGCATCCTCGAGGACGACGCCGTATTCAACGCCGGTCACGGCGCCGCGCTCACCCGCGAGGGCGCCGCCGAGCTCGATGCGGCCATCATGGACGGCCGGCAGCTGCGCGCGGGTGCGGTGGCTTCGGTGCGTCACGTGAGGAATCCCATCGAGCTCGCGCGGCGGGTGATGGAGAAGTCGCGCCACGTGCTGCTGGTCGGCGCCGGCGCCGAGGAGTTCGCCCTCGAAGAGAAGCTCACGCTGGTCCCGAACCATTATTTCCGCACCGCCGAGCGGCTCGAGCAGCTCGAGTTCGAGCGACGCGGCGAGCGCGTATCCGACCTGGTGCCGCCCGCCCCGCCCACGACACAGGGCACGGTCGGTGCGGTGGCGCGCGACGCTGCGGGCAACCTCGCCGCCGCCACCTCCACCGGTGGTATGACCAACAAGCGCCCGGGGCGCGTCGGCGACTCCCCGATCATCGGCGCCGGCACGTACGCGAAGAATGGCGTGTGCGCGGTTTCGGCCACCGGCCATGGCGAGTATTTCATCCGCGCCGTAGCCGCGCATCACGTGTGCACCGCGGTCGAATACCGTGGTCTCACCCTGCAGCAGGCGGTGCACGAGCTGTTACACGGAATCCTGCGCGCCCTCGGTGGCGACGGCGGTCTGATCGCCGTGGACCGCGACGGGCAGATCGTCATGGAGTTCAGCACCGAGGGGATGTTCCGCGGCGCACGCGACGCGCGCGGGCGACGGGAGATTGCCATCTACTGAGCGCCGCCGCGCGCACGCGGCGCCGTACCTGACCCGACACTTAGCGGAGACGACACATGAAGTGCTCTACAGCCGGTCTGCTCGCCGTTCTGGTCCTCGTGGTGCCTGCGGGCGCCCGCGCAGCGACCTTCACGGAGGGGACTAACTACGTGCGGCTGACGCCGGTGCAGCCGACGACCGTGCCGCGCGGCAAGGTCGAGGTCATGGAGGTGTTCTCGTATGCCTGTCCGGCCTGCAACGCCTTTCAGGCGGCGATGGCGAAGCTGCACGCCAGCCTGCCGTCGAATGCGCAGCTGGTGTACCTGCCGGCCTCCTTCATCCCGGCGGAGGACTGGCCGATGTTTCAGCGTGCCTACTTCGCCGCGGAGCTTCTCGGCGTGGCCGAGCGTACCCATCAGGCGATGTACGATGCGGTGTGGAAGACCGGCGAGCTCAGCACCACCGAGCCCGGCGCGACGCGAGTCAAGGAACACCTACCCACGATCGAGGATGCGGCGCGTTTCTACGAGCGCGTCGCGGGCGTGAAGGCGCAGCAGTTCCTCGCCATGGCCAACTCCTTCGGCGTCGACAGCAAGATGCGCGCCGCGGATGCGCAGATCGTCGCTATGCACGTCGAGGGCACCCCTACACTCATCGTGAACGGCAAGTA
>DATIZW010000155.1:0-7863 GCA_035516875.1 Steroidobacteraceae bacterium | reverse complement strand
TCTGCACGTTGGTCCAGCCGAACACCGCGCCGAGCTGGCGCTGGAAGTCGTTGTTGACGATGACGATGCGTGCCTCGATCTGCACCTGCCGTACCGGGATGTCGAGCGTCGCCACCAGGCGGCGGATGTCGGCCAGGCGGTCGGCGGTGTCCTGCAGCAGCAGCGTGTTGGTGCGCTCATCGACCGTCACGCTGCCGCGCGGGGACAGCAGCGAGTTGGTCTGCGTCTTGATGAGGCCCTCCATGTCCTTCGCCTTGGCGTAGTTCACCTGGAGGTACTCGGAGCGCAGCGGCGCGAGCTCCTGCGTCTCCTTGCGTGCGGCGAGCTCGGCCTTCTCGCGCGAGGCGATCTCGGCGGCCGGCGCCACGATGATGACGTTGTCCTGGCGCCGCTTGTCGAGTCCCTTGGTGCGCAGCACGATGTCGAGTGCCTGATCCCAGGGCACGTTCTGCAGGCGCAGCGTCACGTTGCCGCTCACCGAATCGCTCACCACGATGTTCTGCCCGCTGGCATCGGCCAGCAGCTGCAGCACGGCGCGCGTCTCGATGTCCTGGAAGTTGAGCGTCAGCCGCTCGCCGGTGTACACCGGCTTATCCTCGGGGGCGTTGGCGACCCGGCGCCGCGGCGACACCTCGACCACGTACTGGTCGTCGGACTGGTAGGCGAGCTGATCGTAGTCACCGTTGGCGCTGATCGCGATGCGCGAGCCGCTGCCCACGCGCGTGACGTCGAAGCCGCTCACCGGGGTGCCATAGTCGGTTGCGTCGTAGCGGCGTACCAGGTTCGCCGGCACCGCGGCATCGCTGAAGTCGACGACGATCTCGTTGCCGACCTGGTGCAGGTTGATGTGGATATGCGGGTCGGAGAGCTTGACGATGACCCGGCCGGCACCGTCGGCGCTGCGCCGGAAGTCGATCGAGCGCAGCTCGCGTATGCCACTCGCCGCGGCGCCCGCGGTGGCGGCCGCCGGGGCTGCGGTCGCGGCGCTGGCGGCACCGGCGCCGAGCACCATGATGACGTTGTTGCCTTCGACGCGCGTGTCGTACGGCACCAGCTTGTCGAGGTTCAGCACCAGACGGGTGCGATCCTTGGTCTCGGCCGCGAGGATGTTGTCGAGGCCCGCCGTGTGCACGTCGATGCGGCGCGAAGGCAGCGCCAGAGTCGTGTTCGGCAGATCCACCGAGATGCGCGCCGGGTTGTCGATGGTGAATGCCATCGGCTGCGGTGCAGGTCCGGACAGCCGCATGGTGAGCTGCAGCTGCTGGCCCGGCAGGGGCTGCACGTCGATGCTCTGCAGCGCGGGTTGATCCGCAGCGCGTACCGCTGCTGCCGGAGCGAAGCCGAGTGCTCCTGCGAGCATCAGCCACGCTGCCGCGCCGAGGAGACGTTTGATCAGGCTAGACGGATGCATTCTGGAGACTCCCTGCTGGACCTCTACTCGTTCAGTGCAAGCGCCGCGGGACGTTCCATGTACCCGCCGAGGCTGTCCGGAACGATTTCAATGAGACTGATCTTCGAGGGCGTAATCTCGGTGATCTTGCCCTCTGCCTGCCCCATGTGATTGCCGGTGGTGACGCGGTGAACCAACCCGTCCTTGGTCTCAACCAGGCCGAACATCTGGCCGCCGAGGCGCAGCGTGCCGACCATCTTCAGTGTGTCGAGCGAGTACTGCTCGAGGAATTCGCGGTTGCGCTTCTGGTCCGGTCGCACGCCGAGCCCGGCACCCGAGCCCGGACTGCTCGGCAGGAACGGCGAGCGCATTTCGTAGGCGTTGTAGACGAACGACTCGTACGGCTTGATCTCGGGCAGCGGCTCGACGCGACCGCCCGGCTGGTGCTTGGTGTCCTCGATGAAACGCGAGAGCTCGTCGTCGGCGCTGGAGCAGGCGGTGAGAGCGCCATAGCCGCACGCGAGCACCGCGCACAGCAGGCGGAATCCGGGTCGGTAGGTCGTGTTGTTCATACGTGAGAACCGCGATCGCAGCTTCATGACCCGTCAGCCCGCACCAGGCGGCCGCGGGCGGTGGGTGACGTCTTTCTTCTTGTCCGCCTCGGCGGCGGCGATCTCATCCTCATCCAGGTAACGGTAGGTCTTCGCCGTGAGCTCGAGCGACAACTGATCGTAGGCATCCTTGGTGTCCGGCTTGATGTCGATGTCGTGCAGCGTGACGATGCGCGGCAGCGCCGCGATGCCGCTCACGAACTCGCCGAAAGAGTGATAGTTGCCGCTGAGGCGGATCTTGATCGGCAGCTCCGCATAGAAGTCCTTCTTCTGCTCGGCCTGCGGCTGAAACAGCTTCTCCTGCAGCCCCGCCGCCAGGCCGGTCTGCGAGATGTCCACCAGCAGGCTCGGCACCTCGGTCTTGCCCGGCAGCTGGCGCAGTAAGGCGCCGAAGGAGCGCTCGATGTCCTTCAGCTGCTGCTTGTAGACCTCGAGGTTCACCGCCTTGGAGTGCTTGTCCTTGAACTCCAGGCGCAGCGCCTGCTCCTCGGCCTCGCGGCGCTGCAGCTCGGGCCGCTGCTCGTTCCACACCAGAAGGTAGATACCCACCAGCGTCACCGCCGCGAACGCGAGCGCCACGGCACCGGCGAGCACTGGCAGCGGCCAGCGTCCCGGATCGCGCGGATCGAGTGACCGCAGCTCCTCGAGCAGATTCATTGCTGTGCCCCCCCGCCGGCGAGGCTCGCCTTGCGCATCTTGCCCTTGACGGACTTGCCGCCCGCGTTGTCCGGGCCCGCGGTGGTCACCTCATCGGCGGTGAGCGTGAAGCTCGAGCCGGAGATTTTCTCCTGCTTCACCACCTCGAGCTCCGGGTTGCGCAGCCACTGCGAGCCGTCGATGTTTTTCATGAACGAGGAGACGCGCGTGCTCGACTGCGCGACGCCGTCGAACTTGAGCCGCATGCCGTTCTGCTTGACCGCGGTGAGGTACACGCCCTCGGGCAAGGTGCGCACGATCTCATCGAACACGTGCACGATCTCCGGGCGCGAGCGCTGCAGCTTCTCGATGATCTCCATGCGCGCGATGAACTTCTGCTTGGCGCTCTCGAGGTCGTTGATCTCCTCGATCTGCTTGTCGAGCGTCTTGATTTCCCGGCGCAGCGTGTCGTTGCGGTGCTGCTGCGCCTCGATCATCGAGCCGTACAGCAGGTAGGCGGCGAACGACGTGACGATGCCGGCGCCGGTGGCCGCGACCAGCGTGACCATGAACGCGAGCTTGCGCTCGCGGCGTTTGCTTTCGCGGTGGGGAAGTAGGTTTATGCGAGGCATGTCAGTCGAAACTCCGCAGTGCGAGTCCACAGGCCGTCAGCAGCGCCGTGGCATCGCGTTGCACCGCCTGCGCCTTGGCGCGCGAGGACAGCTTCATCTGCCCGAGCGGGTCACCCTTCTCTGCAGCAATGCCCACGCGGCTCGCGATCACCTCGGCGACCCCCGGGATGTTGGCGCAGCCGCCGCATACCAGGATCTTCTCCGGCTGCTCGCGCCCGGAGCCGGACGCCAGGTAGAACTGCAGCGAGCGGCTCACCTGCTGCGTCATGTCGTCGATGAACGGGTCGAGGACCTCGGACTGATAGTTACCCGGCAGGCCGCCTTCCTTCTTGGCGCGACCCGCCTCCTCCATCGCCAGTCCGTAGGTGCGCATGATCTCCTCGGTGAGCTGCTGCCCGCCGAAGGCAAAGTCGCGCGTATATACAACCTTGAGATTGCGCAGCACGCTGAAGGTGGTGCTGCTCGCGCCGAAGTCGACCACCGCGATGGTGCGGTCGATGCCGCCGTCGGGCATCTGGTGGGTCATGAGCTTGCAGGCGTTCTCCAGCGCGAAAGCCTCGACGTCGACTATGCGCGCGCTCAAGCCCGCGGCCTTCACCGCCGCCTGGCGTTGCTCGACGTTCTCGGTGCGCGTCGCCACCAACAGCACGTCGTTGCTGTCGGGGTCCTTGTCGTTCGGCCCGAGAACCTCGAAGTCGTAGCTGACCTCGTCCATCGGGAACGGGATGTACTGGTCGGCCTGCATCTCGACCTGTGACTCGAGATCGCCCGAGCGCAACGAGCGCGGCATCTGAATCACCTTGGTGATCGCAGCGTCGCCGGAGATGGCGACCGCGACCTCGCTGCTCTTGGCACCCGCGCGCTTCACGGCGCGGCGGATCGCCTCGCCGACCGCCTCCGCATCGACGATCGCTTTCTCGTTGATCGCGTTCTGTGGCGTCGGCTCGGCCGCATAGGCTTCGACGCGGTACTGTCCGCCCGCCATCGCCAGCTCGATGAGCTTGACCGACGAGGTGGTGATGTCGAGTCCCAATAGCGGGCGATACTTGCGCTGGAGAAGGAACATTTTTTATTTCCTTTTCAGGACATTACGCCTGAAAATGACCGCCCTGTATATATCCGGAGACACTATATATCAGCGCATAGTTAAATTGAACGTGAGGGCGCTCACGGATCTGCATGCCCGCGCGCAGCGCAGCAAAGACCCCGCGCGTTACGTCACGTGCGGCGCCCGGGTCGCGAGCGGTCAACGAATGCGGTTTTGTCTTGTCCAAGCGTCCTAGGGGACGGGGGCCTCGAACGGGGGATTGCCAGGACTGCGCTGATCGGTCGGCCGAACTACACGTCCAGGCGGGCCGCGTGGCCCGGCGAACCGGAGTGCGTTAACGTTCGAGCCGGCAACCCCGCTGTCATAGGCACCCATGTCCCGTAGACCGGAGGCTTTGCGTCCCCACCTTTCGGTGAGTTTGCCCAAGAATCGCGAGCTACTATGCATAGCCCTCGCAGGGAGCGCAAGCAGAGGTAGATTGTTTCTGTGAAATGGAATTGGTTTCGCGCGCTGGCGATCATCAGCGCGAGTGTGATGCTGGTCACACTTGTCGGAGCATATGCACTGGCGTGCAGTTATGTGTACCTGGTGCCGACGCTTCCCTCGCTCGAGGCGATGCGCAACGTGGAGCTGCAGGTGCCGCTGCGCGTCTACACCCGCAGCGGCGCGCTCATCGCGCAGATCGGCGAGCAGCGGCGCATCCCCGTCAGCTACGACCAGATCCCCGATCTCGTCAAGCACGCCTTCATCGCCGCCGAGGACGAGCGATTCTTCGAGCACCATGGCATCGACTACTTCGGCGTGGTGCGTGCGGTCGCCATCGATGTCATCTCCGGTCACAAGACCCAGGGCGCCAGCACCATCACCATGCAGGCCGCCCGCAACATGTTTCTCACGCTCGATAAGACCGTGCGTCGCAAGCTGCAGGAGACCTTCGTCACCTATCGCATGGAGCACGAGTTCACCAAGCAGGAGATATTCGGTCTTTATCTGAACGTCATCTTCTTCGGCCAGCGCGCCTATGGAGTCGCGGCGGCCGCGGAGGCCTTCTTCGGCAAACCGCTCGACAAGCTAGACGTCGCCGAAGCCGCCACTATCGCCGGGGTGCCGAAGGCACCCTCGAGCTACAACCCGATCGTCAACCCGGAGCTCGCCACCATGCGCCGCACCTATGTGCTGCGACGCATGCGCGAGCTCGGCTTCATCGACGACGCCACCGCTGAGGCTGCCAACAAGGAGCCGATGCAGGCGCGCGCGCACGCGCCCCTTTACGACGTTGAGGCGCCGTACGTGGCGGAGATGGCGCGCCTCGAGCTGCGGCAGCGTTTTGGGCCGAACGCCGAGACCGCCGGCTACAAGGTCTACACCACCATCGACGGACGGCTGCAGACCGCCGCCAACCGCGCGGTGCGCGTGGGACTGATCGAGTACGACCGCCGCCACGGCTGGCGCGGTCCCGCGGGGCACGTCGATCTGCCGGCGCACGGCGAGTCGGACTACGCCGAGCTGGTCGATGAGTACGCCGCCATCGGCAATCTCGCGCCGGCGATCGTGACGGCGGTGGCCGAGCGCAGCGTGCGTGCCTACGTGAAGACCCTCGGTGCGGTGGAGATCGACTGGGACGGCCTCTCGTGGGCACGCCGCGAGCTGCACAACGACGGACTCGGACCGCCACCGAAGGACGCCGCCCAGGTGCTCAGTCGCGGCGACGTCATCTACGTGGTGGCCGACAATTCCGGTCATGCCCAGCTCGGGCAGATCCCCGAGGCACAGGGGGCGCTGGCGGCGCTCGACCCGAACGACGGCAGCATCGTCGCACTCGTCGGCGGCTTCGATTACTTCACCAACAAGTACAACCGCGTCACCCAGGCGCGGCGCCTGCCGGGCTCGGGCTTCAAGCCGTTCCTCTACTCGGCCGCGCTCGAGCACGGTCTCACACCCGCTACCGTGCTGCTCGACGCGCCGATCGTGCTCGAGAGCAACGGCAGCGAGGACTCCTGGCGCCCGGAGAACTCCACCAAGGAATTCGGTGGCCCGACACGGTTGCGCGAGGCACTGGTGCACTCGCGCAACCTCGTCTCGATCCGCGTGCTGAAGGAGATCGGTATCCCCACGGCGATCGACTACATCAGCCGCTTCGGCTTCGATCCGCGCACCATGCCCCACGACCTGACGCTCGCCCTCGGCACGCTCGAGGCGACGCCGCTCGACGTCGCCGCCGGGTACGCCGTGTTCGCCAACGGCGGCTACCGCGTGCCGCCGTACTTCATCGAGCGCATCGAGGATGCGGGCGGCAGGGTGGTGTTCCGCGCCGCCCCGCGCATGGTATGCACGCAATGCGACCAGGGCGAGGTGCAGACCGCCGGCGGCCAGGCGCTGCGCATCTCGGATCCGGCGCATGCCGACCCGGGCCGCGGCAGCAGCCACGGTGAGCCGCCGCCGCTGCCGGCCTCCGAGGCCGCACCTCGGGTGATCAGCGCACAGAACGCCTATCTGATGGACGACATGATGGCCGACGTCATCAAGCGCGGCACCGGCCGCCGGGCGCTCGCGCTCAACCGCACTGACATCGCCGGCAAGACCGGCACCACCAACGAGGCCAAGGACACCTGGTTCAACGGCTTCACGCGCAACCTCGTGGCGACGGTATGGGTCGGATTCGACCAGGAGCGGCCGCTCGGTGAGGCCGAGGAGGGTGCGCGCACCGCGCTGCCGATCTGGATCCAGTTCATGCGCGAGGCATTGCAGGGCGTGCCCGAGCAGGGTCGCAGCATGCCCGACGGCCTGGTCACCTTGCGGATCTCACCCGAGAACGGCACGCTGGTCAGCGCCGAGAACGCAGAAGGCATCCCGGAGATGTTCATGGTGAATCACCTGCCGGCGACCAACGACAACGGCAACCCGGCGCAGGGCCCGGAGGGCCAGGCCAACAGCGAGCCGATCTTCTGATCCGGGGGTGACCGTGAAGCGATACCCCACGCGCGGCGATAACCTGCGGCGCGCGCTGGCGCAGGAGGCCGCGCGCATCATGGCCGAGCATGGCATTCGCGATTTCCTGGTCGCCAAGCGCAAGGCCGCCGATCGGCTCGGCGTGGTCGACGGGGCGGCGCTGCTGCCGAAGAACAGCGAGATCGAGAGCGCGCTGGCCGAGTATCAGCGGCTGTTCGGCGGGGAATCGCACCTCACCGCGCTCACCGCGCAGCGCCGGGCGGCGCTCTCGGCGATGCGCTACCTGCACGAGTTCTCCCCGCGGCTGGTCGGCGCGGTGCTCTCGGGCACCGCCACCGAGCACTCCGGGGTACAGCTGCACCTGTTCGCCGAGCGTGCCGAATCGGTGTCGCTGAAGCTTCTCGACCACGGCATCCCCCACGAGGTTACCGAGAAGCGCCTCAGGTTCGACGCCGAGCAGGTGCGCGCCTTCCCCGGCGTGCGCTTCGAGATGGAGGAGCAGTCGATCGAGGTCACCGTGTTCCCGCCCGACGGCATCCGCCAGGCGCCGGTGAGCCCGGTCGATGGCCGTCCGATGCGGCGGGCGAGCACTTTCGA
>DATIZW010000154.1:0-20558 GCA_035516875.1 Steroidobacteraceae bacterium | reverse complement strand
CTGCGCGAAGCCGTGCTTGCCGCCGGAAGCCATACGCGCGACGCGCGAGGACTCCGGATGAAACACCGAGGAGCCGGTGCCGATCAGGGCCGCGGCGATCAGCAGCAGTGCGTAGCTGCCCGCAAAGGCGAGCAGCACCAGCCCGATCAGCGTGAAGCCCATGCCCACGGCGAGGGAATAGGGGCGCGGCGACTTGTCGGCCAGCGCCCCGACGAGCGGCTGCAGGAGCGACGCGGTGAATTGAAAGGTGAAGGTGAGGAGCCCGATCTGCCCGAAGCTCAGGCGATAGGTGCCTTTCAGCATGGGATACAGCGCCGGCAGGAGCGACTGCATCATGTCGTTCAACAGGTGGCAGAAGCTGATGGCCGCGAGCACCCCGAGGGCGGTGGCGCCAGCGGTCATCGAGGAGCCGACTGCGGTGGCGGGTCGATTCAACGAGGCGCTCCCAGGTCGCCGCGCCGCAGCCGGGCGGCGGACTTGCGGCAATGTGCCGCAATCCGCTGCCGGTGCCTATCTCTCCTTCCGGGGGGGTGCTCCCGCAAGGAGTTCAACCGACGAGCGCAACCGCAAACCGCGCCGCGCCCGTCGGCCGTTCCTTATTTCGCCCGCTAGAAAGTCTGCCCGAATTTGAGGCCGAACTGCATGGGCGCGACCGGGTAGACATGCGCATTTAGCAGACAGTAGTGGTACAAGGAGTCGTTGCATTCCGAATTTTTACCGAGCTGGCCGCGCTCATCGAACACATTGTTGATGTAGGCTTCGAGGGTCCAGCTGTTGAGGCCGATTCCGGCCGAGAGATTGAAGGTCCCGAACGCCGCGGTCGTCCCGGCATAGTTTCGCGTGTTCTCCAGGCTGTACGTAGTCCCGCTCTGGTAGACCACCGTTCCCTGCACGAAGCTGTTATACCTTCCCATCTCGAACTGGTAACGGGCGATGCCATTGGCTTTGTTTCTCGGTATCCCCGGCATTTGCGTACCCGGTTCTGCAGCGATTCCGTCACCGGTACAGGTTGACTGGGGTGCCCCGGTGTCATGGTTCGGCTCGCAGAAAAGCGTCGTCGTCTCGTCCTTGAACAGAACGGTGCCGTAAGCGGACAGATTCAGGTGCTCGGTCGCCTGCCAGTTGAACTCCGCTTCGATGCCCTCCGACTTCGCGTTGCCCGCATTCACGATCGAGGTGATGCCGTACTGGCCCTGAACCGCTGTCTGCGCGCTGTACCACTTCTCGTAGAACAGGGCGCCGTTGAAGCGCAGCTTGTGCGCCCAGCTCGTCTTCCAGCCGATTTCGTAATTGGTAAGCGTATCCGCGGAATAAGGGCTGGCGAGCGGAAGCCGATTGTTACCGCCGGGCCGGAAGCCGGTGGAGTACGTTCCGTACATCATGGCATCGGGGTCGAACTGATACTGCAGGCTTATCCGGTGGGTCTCACCGTTCTCGACCACTTTCTTGTCGGTGTTGACGCACGGCAGGTTGCCCGAGTTGTAATTCCCGGGGATGGTCAGGATGGGATTCCCCTCCGCCAGGCACAGTGCCTCGCCGGCGGAGGTGGAATAGCCGTTGTTGTTGAAGCCGAAGAAGCCGTTCAGGGTGTTGTTGACCCAGAAGAAACGGATGCCGCCGATCAGCTTCAACTTCTCGGTAACATCGAAGGTGAGATCAGCGAACACCGCGTAGTCATGGTCGGCGCGCGGCATCTGCGACAGGTAGTAGACATTCTGCTGGCCGGTGACTTGGTAGAATACCGGCAGATTGGGAATGTTGAATTCCGCGCGTATCTCGTCCGTCTGCTTCTGATAGAACGCACCCAGAATCGCCCGCAGCCGATACTCGGCCGGCGATGTGAGGCGCAGCTCATTGCTGAACTTGGTGTAGTGGTCGTGGTTATTCGTGTACTGCACCGGGCGATCGAGCAGGTGGCCTGTGCTGTCGATGAACCGGGTGTACTGGTAACTATTGCCGATGGCCTGCGCGTCGTAAGCGATCGAGTACTGCGAATAGTCCACCAGGTTGTGGACCTCGCGTTCGAAGTAACCGCCGGAATACAGCACATCCCAATTGCTGAGCTTGCCCTCGATCGTGAGTGCCGCCTGGTACCAGCCGTCCTTGTTAAAGGGCTTGAAATAGTCGGCGACGTTGAGATCGCCGAACTTCGGATCGTAGGCGAAATCACCCTCGCTTTTCTGGTACTGGCCGAGGATCGCCGGCGTGATCGACCACTTGTCATTCAGATCCACCTTGAGCGCGACACGCCCGCCGCCGGTGTCGACGGTATTCCAGCGATTCTCCACCACGTTGGAGTTGTTGATGGTGACCGGATAGTAATCCGGAAAACCGTCTGGCCCTCCGGCCGGCCCCCCCGCAACGGGCGTCCCGGTCGGCGAGTACCGCTGAAAGGTATCGTGCCGCTCGACATTGTTGATGTAGCCGCCGGTGTGATCGTAGTAGCCGACCATGCGGATCGCCGCGTGGTCGGAGAGCGGAATGTTCGCGTAGGCTTCGATCGCGCCGCCGGGATCGCCGGACTTCCATTTGTCGACCTTGACATCGTAGCCGGCGGTGAAGTGCGTAGGATCGGGCTTGTTGGTGATGATGCGCACGGTGCCGGAGAGGGAACTGGCGCCGTAGAGCGTGCCCTGGGGACCTGCCAGCGCCTCGATTCGCGCGACGTCATACATGCGTATGTCCAGGTTACCGCCGATGGTGCTGACCGGGATGTCATCGAGGTACAAGCCGGTGGAGGGCAGATATCCCGCGTGCAATTGCGTCGTGCCTTCAGTGGCGGAAATGCCCCTGAAGAAGAATGCCGTCTGACCCGGCCCCCAGGAGCGGTAACTCAGGCTCGGTACGTACTTGGCGAATTCGTCGAAAGTCTTCACCTGAAGCTGCTCGAGCTGTTCGCCGCTCAGCACCTGCAGGCTGATGGGCACTCTCTGCACGTCCTCCGTGCGCTTCTCCGCAGTCACGACGACTTCCTCGAGCGTGCCGGTCTCGGTCGTCGACTCCGCAGCGACGGCGAGGCCGCCGCCGGCGAGCATGGCCGATGCCAGCGGCATGCCGGCCCATTTGGCGCGAATTCTGGCCAGTTTTCTCTTACGGCTGCGACTCATGGATGCATCCCCTCCCCAAAGTTATCGGCTCTTTAAGAAAGTGGCGCGGGCGACTCGTTAATGGAGACGGCTCTATTTAGAGTGCTCGAAGACCCGCGTTGTTATTCCACCCCATCCCCCCCGGCAGCAGTTCGCTTATGCCACAATCCTGCGGGTTTTAAAACTGCGGCACATCGGGATATGCGGAAAGCACGGCGCCGAGGGAATGCCGCAGCGGCTCCAGCCAGGGCTCAAAATTGCGCCACTGATCGATGCCCTCCCGGTAGATGGGCTGGCGGACCTGCTGTGAGCTCGCGGTCCTGACGGCCCGATCGTTCTCGTAAAATCTCAGGGTGGCCGGCTCGAAAGCCAGCCCGCAGAACTCGAGCAGCCGCCGCACCTCGCCCTCGGTATCGCTCACCATCCTCTCGTAGATGACGCGGTGAATCGCGCCCGGCGCAACCTCATCGAAGTGGGCCATGAGCTCAACGTAGTTGCGGTAGTACTGGCCGAGGTGCTCGAGGTTGTAGGTGTAGCGCTGCCCCTGTGCGAAGTGCTGCTTGAAGCTCGAAAAACAGCAGGCCATGGGGTGACGGCGGGCGTCGATGATCCGGGCGCGCGGCAACAGCAGCCGGATCGCTCCCAGGTGAAGAAAATTGTTGGGCATCTTGTCGATGAAGAAGGGCTTCGCCGTCTTGCGCTGAATACGCGTCTGCTCGAGGTACTGCTCGCCGAGTGTGCGTGACTCCTCGGCGGTGAGGCCGGTCAGCACCTCGGGATACACCGATTTCTCGCCGGGGGCGCGCTTTCTCCCCAGGGTTGCCGCCAGCGACATGATGTTGGGCAGCTCCATGGTGCCCTCGACGCTCGAATGGCTGGCGAGTATCTGTTCCACCAGCGTCGAGCCCGCGCGCGGCATACCGACGATGAAAATCGGATCGGCAGAGGGGGTGCCGAAGTCCGCGCGCGCCGCGAAGAACTCCTGCGTGAACAGGGCCTTCGAGCGCTGTACCAGGGTCGTGACCTCCGCCGGGTCCCACCCGACCCGGGCGAGGCGCAGCTTGTTCCCCTCAGCGTAGTGGCCGAAGGAGTCGGCGAAGTTCTTCGAGTCTTCGAGCGCCTTACCGATGGCAAAGTGAAAGTGAGCGCGGTCCTCAGGGGTGATAGCGGAGCCCGCCAGGTGCTCGCGCATGGTCGCAAGCTCAGCGTCAGCGAACCGAAAGGTCTTGAGATTGGCGAGGCTGTAATAGGCTTCGCCGAATTTCGGGGCGAGTGCGATGGCCCGGCGGTAGGCGGCAATGCCCTCCGTCGTCCGCCCCGCAGTCGTCAGGGCATGCCCGTAGCTCGTCCAGATTTTGTACTCGCCCGGGTGCTTGCTGAGGATGTCGGCGTAGAGCTCGATCGACTGCGGATATTCCCCGATCATGGCCAATATGACGGCTTTCGAATTGCGATAGCCGGAATTGTGCGGCTCGGCCGCCGTCAACATTTCAATCTGCTGCAGCGCCGGCACGTACTTTGCCTGGCGATGCAATGCCAGGGCGTAGTTGAAGCGAGCGGCGTTGAAGCTCGGGGCGAGCTCGAGGCAGCGGGAGAGGAGATTTTCCGCATCGATATAGCGCCCCAGGCGGCCGGCTACCTCGGCCAGCATGCGAATGGCCGCCACGTCGGTCGGATACTTTTTCAGGTGCTCGCGCAGCAGCAGCTCCGCCCGGGGAATCTGATTCTCGGCCAGGGCGGCTGCCGCCGACATGAGGCGCGGATCCTTCGTCGATGCCTTGATGTGCTGCGCATAGGCGGCGTGGGCGCCTTCCGTGTCACCGCGTATGGCGAGGCGATCACCGATTTCCCGCCAGGCATCGGGCAGATCCGGTCGCAACTCCACCGCGCGCCGCAGGGCGCTGAGCGCCTCGTCGGGCCACTCGAGATCACTCAGCGTCAACCCCAACTCGTAATGAGCGGCTGCCCAAGTGGGCTGCGCGGCGATCAGGGGTTGCAGGACCGCCAACGCTGCGGCGGGATTGCCGGCAGCGCGCCGCGCCGAGCCGAGGAGAAGCGTCGCGCCCGGGTGCGCGGGGAAGATTTTGAGGATCTCCACCGCCTGCTCGGCCGCGAGGAGCGGCTCGCGGTTGAGCAGTCGTGCCGCGTGCTGCAGGGCTTGCGCGAGTGTTCCCGTCGGCTCAGCGGCCGTATTCATTCTGGGTACCTCGCAGGATTCAGGGCGCTGTCACGCTGGCAATATAACGTCGCCGCGGCGCGCACGTACTCCCCGAGTCCGGGGAGCCGCGCGCGGCGGTGGAGATTGTCACAGTGCGCTCTCACCCCGCGCGCCCGGATCGCTGCCGACGCGAGCGAGTGCGCTGCGCGGCTACCCCGCATAGTCGTGTCACGAAGATCCCGCCCATGTGGGAAATCTACCACGCGAGTTTCCGAAGGAGCATGTACTCAAGCGACATGCAGCGCGTGGATGTTTCCAAGAGCCGACGAACTTTGCGATGGGCCGCCGCAATTGCACGACCGATTGTGGCTGTAGCGTTTTGACAACAATTAGCAATGACGCCGGCTGCCCCTCCGCGCGGCGTCTCGCGCACAGATCCTCGCCGCTGACCTGACGTACCGGCATGCTGACCTGACGCACCGGCGTGTGCTCATCTAAGGTGTGCCCGATGGATGTGCGCGAATCGACCCGTCGCTACGAAGCGTGGCTCGCGCGAACGGTTCCGCTGGTGCGCGCCGACCTCGATCTCAAGCACCAGCTGATGGCCGCGGATCCCTTCTCCTTCCTGCGTGCCACCTTCTACCGCTGGGCCGAGCAGTGGCCCGAGGAATGCGCCGCACTCGCCGGCGCCCCGGCGGTGCTCGCCGTCGGCGACCTGCACATCGAGAACTTCGGCACCTGGCGCGATGCGGAAGGGCGGCTCATCTGGGGCGTGAACGATTTCGACGAGACGGTGGCGCTGCCGTACACACAGGACCTGGTGCGCCTCGCCACGAGCGCGCTCCTCGCCATCGGGGAGTCGCAGCTCGCGCTCTCGGCACGGCGTGCCTGCAACGCGATCGTCGAGGGCTACGAGGAGTCGCTGCGCGCCGGGGGCGGACCGGCGGTGCTCGCGGAGCGCTATCGCTGGCTGCGCGACCTCGCGATCGTGCGGCTCAAGGATCAGCGCCCGTTCTGGAACCACCTGCGCAGCATGCACCCACCGGCCGGGCGCGTGGACCCGCGCGCGCAGCGGCTGCTGCGCGCCGCGATACCCGCGGATTGCCGCGCAGTGCGTCTCGTGCAGCGGCGGGCGGGACTCGGCAGTCTCGGCAGGGTGCGGGTCGTGGCACTCGCCAACTGGCGCGGCGGCATGACCGCGCGCGAGGTAAAGCCGCTCGCCCCATCGGCGTGGCTCTTCGCGCGTCGCGAGCGCTTGCGGTCGACGCGCTACGCCGAGCTGATCAGCCGCGCGGTGCGCGCGCCCGATCCGTTCCTGCACGTTCGCACCGGGTGGCTCATCCGGCGGCTGGCACCCGATTGCAGCCGCATCGAGCTCGCGAGCCTGCCGCGCAATCGCGACGAGGCCCGGCTGCTGTGGATGATGGGGTGGGAGACGGCCAACGTGCACCTGGGCACGCCCGTGCAGCGCAAGCGCATAATCGCCGACCTGCGGCGCAGGAAAGGCAGCTGGCTCGCCAAAGCTGCCGGGCGCATGGCGCAGGCCGTCGAGCGCGACTGGCGCACGTGGCGCAAATCCCGCAGGCGGCGCAAGCCGCGGGCATGACGGCGGCGGAAGGCTCAGTCCCCATGAAAGACCTCACGCAGGGTCCCATCGGCCGCCATGTGGTCGCAACGGCCGTGCCGATCGCCATCGGCATGCTGTTCCAGACCCTGTATCTGCTGGTGGACCTGTACTTCGTCTCGCCGCTCGGTGATGCCGCCATCGCCGGCGTGAGTACAGCCTCGACCGCGACGTTCGTGACGCTCGCGCTCACGCAGATGCTCGGCGTCGGCACGGTGGCGCTGGTCTCACATGCCGTAGGCCGCAAGGATCGAGCCGGTGCCAACCTGATCTTCAACCAGTCGGTGCTGCTGTCAGCGGTCTGCGGCGGGCTCACGCTCGCAGCCGGCTGGCTGCTGAGCGGCGCCTACGTGCGCTCGATCGCTGCCGATCCGGCGGCGGCGGCCGCCGGTACCGCGTACCTCTACTGGTACACGCCGGGCCTCGCGCTGCAGTTTGCGATCGTCGCCATGGGATCGGGGTTGCGCGGCACCGGGATCGTGCAGCCCACCATGGTGGTGCAGATGCTGACCGTGATCGTGAACATCGTGCTCGCGCCCGTGCTTATCAGCGGCTGGGGCACGCATCACCCCTTCGGCACCGCTGGCGCGGGTCTCGCGAGCAGCCTCGCCATCGCCTTCGGCGTCGTGCTGCTTTCGGGCTACTTCGCCCGACTCGAGCACTACGTGGCGCTTGACCCGCGGCTGTGGCGGCCGCGCTGGGCCCTCATCGGGCGCCTTCTCAACGTGGGACTCCCCGCGGGCGGAGAGTTCCTCATGATGTTCGTGATCCTGGGCGTCGTGTATTGGGTGATCCGCGCATTCGGACCCGCCGCGCAGGCCGGGTTCGGCATCGGCAGCCGTGTCATGCAGGCGATGTTTCTGCCGGTCATGGCAGTTGCCTTCGCCGTCGCGCCCGTGGCGGGCCAGAACTTCGGCGCACGGCAGTATGCACGCGTGCGTGCCACATTCCGCTTCGCGGCGATCCTGAGCTCGGTGCTGATGCTGGCCGTGACGCTCCTGTGCCAGTGGCGGCCGGAATGGTTCATCCATGTATTCACGGATCAGGCCGACGTCGTCGCGGTCGGGGCGCCGTACCTGCGCGTCATCTCCTGGAACTTCGTGGCGACCGGACTCATCTTCAGCTGCTCGGGTACGTTCCAGGCCCTCGGCAATACCTGGCCCTCGCTCCTGAGCTCCGCCTCGAGGCTCCTCACGTTCGTGGTGCCGGCGGTACTGCTGTCGCACGGGCCGCACTTCACGCTGGTACAGGTGTGGTACCTCTCGGTGGCGACCGTCGCGCTGCAGGCACTGACCAGCCTGGCGCTCCTGGCGCGCGAGTTCACACGCCGGCTCGACACCGCGCCCGCGGTTATCGCCGGTGCCGGAAATCGAGCCACCGTCGCCGAGAGCGACGGCGGCTAGGCTCGAAACACACCGCCGGCCCCTCGCCGGCGGGTGTGTCTCTAGTGCGGTTCCCGGCCCGGATGCGGGTCGGAGAGCGGAAACGACTGCGCCGCTCCGGAGGCTCCCGAGGTCGGCGCCGGGGTCGCCGGCGCGGCCGGTGCGGCCGGTGCGACCGGTGCGGGAGGAGCGGCCGGTGCTACCGGCGTACCGATGGCAGGCGCCGCGGCCACCGAGGCCGTACGCTCCGGCACCGAAGTGCTCGTCGCAACCGCAGCCATCAGGCGGTGCACCGACTCATCATCGCTCGTGACCGTGCCGGCGAGGATGTCGCCCGACGCGACGCCGGGCTTCTTGTAGAAAGCGGCGTCGGCCTTGTCGTCGATGGTGATCACCGTGCCATCGAGCGCAAGACCGGCGAATACTCCGCGGCTGCGCGAGTAGGAATAGATCTCCGCCTTGAAGGCCGCGTCGGTCGCGGCCGATGCCTGGCGGCCGACGGGACCGGCGGCGACCGAGGCGTCGGCGCCGAGGGTCACCTTGCCGCCGCTGATGCCTTCGATCCCTTTCGCGGTCGTGAACACCAGCACGATGTCGGTGAGCTGCACGCCCCACTGCCAGCCGAAGCTGCCCCCGGTCATGGTGATGAACACCGGGTTCGTGAAGCGGCCCTGCTTGTCGCGCACGACGAGCACGCCGTGCCCGCGCCGCCCGCCGGCGAAGAACGCGAGCTTGGTGAGGTCGGGAATGATCGCAATACCGTAGGCGCGCTCCAGGAGCCGGTCAGGAATGCCCTGGTCACGGACGCCGCGCAGGTCCTCGAGCACCTGGCTCGCGATGAGGACACGGCCCTCCTCGCGTGCCTGGGCGTGGACGGCGGCTGTACCGGCAAGGGCGATGCCGGCCAGCAATAACACGGAAGTGCGGATGCGCATGGTGAGTAATCCCCTCCAGTGGGGCTGTCGCTGCTTGCCGACAGCGGGATGAGTAGTCGCAACCGGGCACCAAGCTTAACTCACTCGTCACGCGATTGCAGGAGTTGCGCGCGCGGCTCACCAAGCCGCGCGGTTCAGCATGCGTTCAGTACCAGATGGAGATGAACACCTGCGCGACGTTCGCGTTGAGTACGTACAGCGGCTCGTTGCCGGCACCGTACTCGCTGGCGAGCAGCGCGTTGCGGTAGTCGCTGTACTTGATGAGCAGGTGCTCGAAGTTGACGTTGAAGGTGCTGCGATCGATCCACGGTGCCCCCGGCACGTGGAACAGGTAGGCGACTCCGGCACCCACGGTGTAGCTGTGGAAGGCGGCGAGCTCGCGGTCGCGCGCCATGTAGTTCGCGTAGTTGGCGTACGGGTAGAGGTCGCTGTAGAAGCTGGCATGTGTCTGCCCGTACCAGCGCACCATGCCGTCGAAGAGCCACTGGTGCCAGGGCTGCGTGTAATCGATGCGGAAGTCGTTGGCGACGATGGCCCAGGTGTCGTGGAAGTAGCGGTAGGTACCGGCGATCGAGGCGCGGTACGGCAGGTAGTACTTCAGCTGCAGGGAGGCCGCGTTGCTGGTGCGGGTGTTGGGGTAGACCTGATCGGCGAGCGTGAAGCCTTCGCCCACCCCCGGGGAGAGATAGCGGATCTTGCGGTAGGGATTGGCGAGGTATCCCTGGTCGGTCAGCAGCTGGTAGTTGAAGTTGGCGATGAGATTGCGCGTCAGGATCTGGCTGATGCCGAGCGAGTAGCCACGGTGATCGGCGCGCTCGTGGAAGGTCGGATCGTTGATGATCTCCCCCTGCGGGTCCTTGATGTCACGGAAGATCTGGTCCCAGCCGCGCAGGTAGCCCATGGTGACCGTGGTGAGGTCGCCGAACATGTCCTGGCTCACGGAGAAGAACATCGTGTCGGAGATGTAGTCCGGCTCGTGGCTGTGGATGTAGCCGGCGCTGTAGGTGGTCTTGCCGTGCAGGAAGTCGATGCCGAAGTTTTCCTGCCTGCGCGTCTCGTGGTAGGGGCTCGCCGAGAGCTTCACGTCGATGGAGGCGCTCGAGATCATGTCCTCGTAGTAGCCGGCGCTGAGGGAAAGGCTGTCACCGACCTTCTTGCGCACCAGCACCTCGGGCCCCTCGACCGTAATGTCGCCGCCGTTGTAGTAGTGCCACATGACGTCGGCGCGATCCTCGGGCAGCACGCCGCCGAGCGCCGGCGCGGTGATGATCGCGAGCGCCAGCAGCGTGCGCGTGAAGGGACTGAGGATCGGGCCCGGGCGTGGGCGCGCCGCGCGCGCCAGGGCGCTCAGTTGCATCCGCAACCGCCGCCGACCGCGCCCGTGCCGCCGTGCGCGCCTTCGCGCGACTCGAAGACGTGAGTCAGATACGTGGTGGAGACGGGATTGGGATCCAAGGCCATGATCGGATCGGCGAGATGCTCGCGCTCGTAGGGCTTCACCCACGGCTTGGGGGCCGTGCAGCCGGCGAGCGCTGCGAACAGCAGCGTGCCGGCGAGGATCCGCGTCAGCCTCATCGCTCTCCTCCTGCTCGACTTCCTCAGGTCTGCGGCGACGCGACCGCTACTCGCGGATCAGCGCGCGGATGCTGTCGAGATACTCGTTCTCGTCGCCCGGCTGGTAGCCGCGATGCAGTTTGCGCAAGTTTCCGTGGCGATCGATGATCACGGTGCTCGGCATTCCGGCGACGTTATACAGCTTACTCACTTTGCTGTCGCGGTCGTAGAGAATCGGGAAGCTCACCGGGGTTGCCTTCAGCCATTCGTCCGCGGACTTCGAGTCGGGCTCGACGTTCACGCCGATCATCGTGAATCCCATCCTGTTGTACTTTCTGTAAATGCTTTCGAGCAACGGCATTTCCTGACGGCACGGCCCGCACCAGCTCGCCCAGAAATTGAGCATCACTACCTGACCCTTGTACTGCGCCAGGCTCACGTCCTGACCGCCCTTGGCGGCGAGCGTGAACTGCGGCGCAGGTCCGGTGGGATCGGCGAGCGCCGGCAGGGCGAGCGCGAGTGCCGCGACAACGGCTGCGAATCGATTCCTCATGGTGCATACCTCTAGAAGAATACGGTCAGGCCAATTCGCGCTTCGAGGTTGTTGGTGAGCTTGGTGCTGCCGAGCAGGCTCGACTGGAATACGTGGTCCTGTACCACGATGTGCAGTGCCCACCAGTCGGCCGGCACCACGCGGTAGCCGCCGCCAAAGTTCACCGTGAACTTCGTGTCCCCGCCGAAATCGGTGCCGCCGACCCCGCCGAGGAGATAAAAAGCGCTCGTCATGGCGCGGCTGCGACCGACAAAAGCCTCGCCAGGCAGGAAGTTGTAGCCGAGCGAGAGGTCGTAATACGTGAAGCGCCTCTCAGCTTCGGTAAGCAACTGAATCTGGCTCAATGTTTCAAAGCTTGTCTGGCCGCCGCGGGAACGGCCCCAGTCGGCCTGGAAGAAGAAGTCCTCGGTAATGTGGTAGGCGGCGGTGAAGCCGTAGGAGGGGTGGGTGCCGAAGTCCTCGATCGAGATGATCCCATAGTCCGCACCCAGCTCGAAGTTGCGGCTGCGGATCTTCGGCACCTTGATCTCGCGCCGGGCGACCTCCGGCTCGATGACCCGCGGCGGCGCACTCTGCTCCTCGCTGCCGCCAGCGGCGCCCGGTGCGCTGCTGGCCGCGCCGCCCGCGGAGCCGTGATGGAACCAGCCGCGCACCGTGGCGCAACCGGGCAGCGTCGCGAGGGCCGCTATCAGTAGAAGAATGCGAATCCCGCTTTCCATTCGTCGACTGCCTCATTCGTGGTGCGGTTGGTGAAGACGTAGTGGGCCTTGTATTCGGCGCGCAGGAAGAAGCGCCGCGTGAGATAGAAACGTATGCCGATGCCGGCGTAGGCGGTCGGCTCGGTGCGGTCGGAGGGCTGCACCAGCGTCGCCTTGGGCTCGGTGTGCACCTCGCCGATGCCGAGCAACAGCAGCGGCGACCAGCGCGACTCCGGCATCACCACGTGCGCGAGCCCGATGTCCCCGGTGACGCCGTTGGAGTAGCGGCCGAGGAACTCCCCGAGCGTCAGCTCGAGATGCAGCTGCGAGTTGAACGACAGCGCACCGTACAGCGAAATGAGATTGGCGCCGCCGTATTCCCCGGCGAAGATGCCGAGCTCGTAGCGGTGGTCGGTGAAGCCGGCGCGGTCGCCGAGATTGAATCGGAACGGCGTGCCATCGGCGAGCACGGTCTTCTGCATGTCGTTGAGCGACACCCAGCCCTCCACGCCGCGCTCGGTACGGACCTTGAACCAGTCGGTGCGGCGGAACAGCACATCGACGCTGCCCTCGCGCGGCACCACGTTGAATACCGGGTAGCCGCGTCCCGGTCCGGTGTGCAGCTCGAGATACGGCTCGGTGACGAACAGCTGCAGGTACTCGCTCGCGCCGCTTAGCGCGGGAGCGAGCAGCGCAGCCAGCAACACAAGGCCCGCGAGCGCACACTGGCGCGCACGCCTGGTCAAGTCCGTCCTTCGCTCAATTGAGTGGTACCGCGGGGTCCCATGGGTTGTTGAAGTACTGCGCGCCAATATCCAGCCACTCGGAGACCAAGCGAAGCTCCGCGGCACTCAGGTAGCCCGCGTGCGTGCTCCCTGAACCCGGGGCGAAGCGGTTGAGGAACTGCGCCGACAGGCCGCCATTCGCGCTGCCCGCATTCACGAACGGACCCACCGACGGGCCGGGCATCGGTCCCGTCGCGGTCATGATAACTGTGTCGTGCGGGAACAGCAGCTGCTGATACGAGGTGAACTGCTGCGCTTCGTTGACGGAGGCCGAATTGGTGAGATCGAGATTACCGGCCGGTGTCTGCGCGGCGCCGGCGGCGTTGAGCGGATTGTGGCAGCCCGCCTGGGTGCAGGTGTTGTTCACGCCGGCCACCGCCGGCTGTGGACGCGGCGCATCCCATAGCGGCTGGATGTGCTGAGGATAGTTGATCTCGATGCGGCAGTTGGAGGCCCAGCCGCTGATGCACAGCGCGGTGGTGGGAAATGGCGTGTGGAACTGCGTGGTGTCGTCGTAGCGGTAGAAGATCGGCGCCCCCGGCGTCGCGGTGGCCGGATTGGTCCACACGTCGGTGTAGATCACATTGACGCTCGGCACCATCTGCGCACACGGCGGGTTGTCATTGGCGCAGCTCCAGGTCATGCGCGCGTCGGCCATGGTCTCGCCCACGTCCTGCGGAATGAACGGCTCGAGGGTCGTCGTGCCGGAGGTGATCGGCGTCGTGATGGTGTTGGGGAAGGCGACGCCGGCGGCGCTGGCACCGGCCCAGGCGGAGGCGAACAGCCCCTGGCGCCCGTGCGAGAGCGGGTGCTGGGCGCCGGCCTGCGGCAGGTGGCAGCCGTTGCAGGAGAGCGTCTCGCCCGGCTGCACCTGCAGCCACACGCCCTGTACCGGCGTGAGGCGGCGCGCGAACTCATCGAGCACGCTGATGCGGAAGGCGACCTGCGCCGGCACCTGGATCTTCACCGAGCCGTCCGGCTCAATGGGCGCATAGCCGAGAATCTCGATCATGTAGTTGCTCGCGCCGAAGGCCGCCGGCGAAAGCTTCTGCAGGTCCGGGTCGGGAATGGCGACCGCCTTCTCCAGGCGCACGAAGCGCGCCGCGCGCTGCGCCGGGGGCGTGAGCCCCGAGTTGGCGACGGTGGCGATGTTGGGCATGGCGGTATCGACCCCGTCGAAGTCGTAGACACTCCTTATATCTATGGCGCCCACCCCGGCGTTGACCCAGTCCTGGTTGAGCGTCACCCCGGGGACCTGGTCGGGGATGATGTTCGGCAGCGGTCGCGGCTGCCCGACGGCGACGTCGGTCACCATCACGCCTTCCACCGGCTGCATGATCGGGTCCAGGGTGTTCTGCGACGGATCGAACATCCACACGCTGTAAAGCGGCGGCGCCACCACCGGATTCGGGGCGGCGAGGTTCTGACTCGTGCAGGGGATGATGGTCGGCGGCGTGACGGTGGTGTCGAGCAGCCGGCACTCGCTCCAGCTCACCAGGATGCGGCCGGTGCCATCGAGCAGCGGGTAGGCGGAGATGAAACGGCCGCCCGGGGAAGGTCCGGGCAGCGTCACCACCTGGTTGGTGGTGGACAGCGCCGCGGTCTGCGCCGGCCCGGTGAGGCCGGGGAAGGCGAGCAGCGGCTGAGTGTTCTCCACGTAGTTGGTGCCATTGATGACGACCAGGTTGCCGCCGTCGTCGACGTCGGTGTACTGACGCATGATCGCGAGGATGCTGCCGTTCTCCATCGGATGCGGGTGCACGAACTCGATCACGCTGTTCTTGGTGCCGGTGTCGTGGCTGTTGGCGCCGTAGTAGAGCTGCGGGTCGGTGCCATCCGGGTTCGAAGAGTACAGCGACATCTGATTGCGCCCCGCGCCCGGCATGTTGTCCCAGCGCGACCACAGCACCCGCCCGCTCGCGAGCACGGTCGCATCGCGGTCGTGGCTCTGGTTGAAGGAGGTCTGGCAGATGATGGCGTGGCACAGCGGCTGGATGGTGGTGCCGTCCGCGCTCATGACCTCGAGTACGAACGCCGGCTCGGTGCGGTCCTCGTCCTGCGCCGAGAACTGCGGGTCGCCCTGATTGAGCAGCACGCCCTGCGACTGATCCTGACGGGTGGTGGAGAACACGATGCGTCCGTCCGGCAGGTAGTGCGGCGAGACGTCATCGACGGTGGGCGGATCGGGATCGGTGGCCGGATTGATGACCGGCGCCAGCGTGTTGGTGGCGAGCGTGTACTGGTAGATGCGCCACGACGGCGCTTTCTTCGGGTCCTGATTCATCGCCAGCGGGCCGCGCATGGCGAAGATCACCTTGCTGCCGTCGGCGGAGGTGTCGACGTCCTTGACGTCCCAGCTGGCGCCGGCGGTGATGCGCGCCGTGATGTTGGTTTCCGCCGCGCTCGGTGAGGCACTGGCGCGCATATAAAGGTCCGCCGACGGATTGACCTCCTGCATGATCCGCAGGTCGTCCTGCACCAGGGTGCCGTCCGGGTTGGTCGGCACCGTGTGCTTCACGTAGAAGATCGGGTAGTCCACGGTAGCGGGATCTCCGGTCTGGCTATTGGCGATGTTGACGCTGCCACCGCCGCTGCAGGCGGCGACAGCGGCCGCCAGCGCGGCGACAGCGCACCACGGCAGCGGCCGGACGCGTTGCGCCCACCACGTCAGGTTCTGCCAGCTACGCTGCACGTTCATGTGCGCCTCCGTAAGCCCGCGACCCTGCTGCCGCGTGCGAATGTAACGTAATTCAATGTCAGGGTAATAACTTATCGTCATAGCAATCCCGATTGCGCCGATCGCGTCACAGCGCGGTGGTGCCCTGCGCGGTTCTCATAGGCTTCGAGCGTGCGGGGCCGATCCGGCTACTTAGGTAGTCGTTCGACTCGCCGCACGCCGTGACCGGGCTCGCAGTTTGTCGCGCATTGAGCAGCGCGGCACAACAACAACTCAAACTGTCGGCGGCTGGCGACGTCACTTGGTTGAGACATTCGGGGCGGGATGGGGCGACCGTATAGTCGCCGCGCGCATTCGGGCTTTATTGGGAGGCGACGAGCGCCATGAATGTCAGAACCAACACGGCACAGGTCCACGCACGCCGCGCGCGGCATCTCGCGCTGGCGGGCTCCATCGTGCTGCTGACGCAGCTCGCCCTGCCTGCCCATGCCGGTCCCAACGAGCAGGCCAAGCGCATCTACGAGCGCCTCGCCGGCGTACCGCCCTCGGCGGCGGTGCTGGCGCAGATGGCCAACATCATCAACACCGGCTGCGGCGGCAGCTGCCAGCCCGGCGACCCCAGCCTGGTGAGCGCGGCGGCCATCGCCACCGCCGCCAGCACCGCGCCGACCTTCTACAACGTGACCTTGAAGAACTGGGTCATCCCCTGGACCAACCGCGACCAGACGGTGTTCGCGCCGCTCAACGACTACGCCGCCACGGTCATCGGCATGGTGCGCGATGACGTGCCGTTCAACACCGCGCTGTCGGCCGACATCCTCTACACGGTGAACAGCGGCGGCCTGCCGGCGCCGTCCAACGCGAGCAACAGCCACTACGCGACCGCCGAGGCCAATGGCGTCGACCTGAGCAGCGCCCTCAAGCAGACCACGCAGTCGGGGACCTACGGCACGCCGACCGCCGCCACCGCAGGATTGCTCACCACCTACGCCGCGGAGGCCGCGTTCTTCATCAACGGCACCAACCGCGCGATGTTCCGCTTCACCATGATCAACCACTTCTGCAACGACATGCAGACGCTCGAGGACACCACGCGGCCGACGGATCGCATCCGCCAGGACGTGGCACGCTCGCCGGGCGGTGACAGCCGCGTGTACCTCAACACCTGCGTCGGCTGCCACAGCGGCATGGATCCGATGGCGCAGGCGTTCGCCTACTACAACTTCAACGGCACCGTCGGCGCGGTGATGAACACCGGCACGATGCAGTACACCTCCGGGCAGGTGCAGCCGAAGTATCTGATCAACTCCAGCAACTTCAGCTACGGTTTCGTCACGCCTGACGACAGCTGGTCGAACCGCTGGCGCACCGGCATCAATGCCGCGCTCGGCTGGAGCCCGTCACTGCCCGGCAGCGGCAGCGGCGCCAAGTCGCTCGGCCAGGAGCTGGAGTCGGCCACCGCCTTCGCCAGCTGCCAGGTCACCAAGGCCTTCCAGGCGGTGTGCTTCCGCGCACCGGTGAGCACCACCGACATGGCCACGGTCGCCTCCATCACTTCGAACTTCCAGTCCGGCGGTTACAAGCTCAAGCAGGTGTTTCAGCAGGTCGCTGCTGCCTGCCCGGGCCAGTAAGGGAGCGCCGCAATGAACCGCAACCTTGTTGAGACCTCCACCGTGTCGGACAGCCGGCCGCGGCGCGCGGCACGCGCGCTCAAGCACGGCGCCGCGCTGGTGCTCCTCGCGACGCTCGCCGCGTGCTCTGGCGGCGGCGGCCCCGGCGTCACGGTGAACCAGCCGGCGGCCGTCAGCGGGGTAAGCAGCTACACGGGCCCTGCGGCGCAGAACGCCGACGTGCTGGCGTTCCAGCTGAACCTCTGGGTGAACATTAGCCCCGCGAATCGCTGCGGCGGCTGCCACCACGCCGGCGGCCAGTCGCCGATGTTCGCGCGCTCGGACGACGTGAACCTCGCCTACCAGGCGGCGCTGCCGCTGGTGAATCTCACCAACCCCTCGCAGTCGATGCTGGTGCAGAAGGTCGGCAGCGGCCACAACTGCTGGGTCGCCGATCCTTCGGCCTGCGCGGCCACCATGCTGGTGTGGATCCAGAACTGGATCGGCTCGGGGTCGTCCTCGACCAGCAGCATCCTGCTGGAGGCACCGCCGGTGCAGGCGGCGGGCGGCGGCAAGCAGTTCCCGGCGTCGGCTACCTCCGGCAACCCGAGCTTTGCCACCTCGATCTATCCGCTGCTGCAAACGTTCTGCTCCGGCTGCCACAGCGACAGCTCGCTCACCCCGCAGCAGCCTTACTTCGCCAGCTCCGACGTCAACGCCGCCTACATCGCGGCGCAGCCGAAGATCAATCTGCAGACTCCCAACCTGTCGCGCTTCTACCAGCGCCTCGCGGACGACATGCACCACTGCTGGGCGACGCCGAGCTCCAACGGCGCGCCCGACTGTCCGGGCAGCGCCGCGGCCATGCTGGCGCAGCTCACGGCGTTCGCCAACGGCATACCGATAACGCCGATCGATCCGACGCTGGTGGTCTCGAATGCGCTCACCCTCGCGCAGGGCACGATCGCCGCCGGCGGCAGCCGCTATGACGCCAACGCGATTGCCATCTACATGTTCGAGACGGGGCAGGGCAGCACCGCCTACGACACGAGCGGCGTTACTCCGGAGGCCGACCTCGAGCTCTCGGGCAACGTCACCTGGGTCGGCGGCTGGGGTATCAGCGTCGGCGCCGGTGGCAAGGCGCAGGCCTCGACCAGCGCCAGCTCCAAGTTCGCCTCCATGATCCAGGGCTCGGGCGAGTATTCGATCGAAGCCTGGCTCGCGCCGGCCAACGTCACGCAGACCAATGCCTACGCCGTCAGCTACTCGGGCAGCAACACTACGCGCGACATGACGCTCGCGCAGGCCGCCATGCAGTACCAGGGCATGACGCGCAGCAGTGTCACCGACACCAACGGCATGCCGGCGCTCACCACCACCACCGCCGACGGGGCGGCGCAGGCGGCGCTGCAGCACGTGGTGCTCACCTATGACCCGGTCAATGGCCAGAGGATCTACGTCAACGGTGTGTGGACCGGCGACAAGGACACTTCCGGCGGTGGCTCGCTCGCCAACTGGGACAGCACCTTCGCACTGGTGCTCGGCAACGAGGTCACCGGGCAGCGCCAGTGGCAGGGCGTCATCAAGTTCGCCGCCATCCACAACCGCGCGCTCACTGCCGCGCAGATCCAGCAGAACTTCGCGGCCGGCGTCGGCCAGAAGTACTACCTGCTGTTCGGCGTGAGCTCGCTCACCGGGATGGCGCAGTCGTACATCCTCTTTACCGCGAGCCAGTACGACAACTACAGCTATCTGTTCGCCCAGCCGAAGTTCATCAGCCTTGACAAGACGGCGACCGTGCCCGGTGGGCTGCAGCTCTCCGGCATCCGCCTCGGCGTCAACGGTGCACTGGTGCCTGCCGGGCAGGCGTTCACCACCGTCGCCACCACCCTCGGTGGCGCCAACTACACGGCGGCGAACGGGCAGCTGCTCTCGAGTCTCGGCACGGTGGTGCCGGTGACGCTCGGGCCGAGCGCGGACCTGTTCTTCCTCTCGTTCGACCAGCTCGGCTCGCACGTGCACGCCTGGGTCGATCCGCCGGTCACGGTGGCGCCGCCGACCGCGGACAACACGCCACAGCCGGACTTCGGCATCGCTACCTTCGAGCGCGTCAACCGCTCGCTGGCGAAGATCACCGGCGTGCCGATCACCAACAGCGCGGTCAATGCCCAGTACCAGACGACCCAGCAGTCCATGCCGGCATCAGCGCTGATCTCGGCGTTCGTGGCGCCGAACCAGACGGCCATGGGGCAGCTGGCGAACACCTACTGCGCACAGCTGCTCGCCAATGCGAGCTACCGCGATGCCTTCTTCGGTAGCGGGCTCGATGCGAGCCTCAACAGCAGCGCGGCCTCGTTCTTCAGCAGCGCCGGCAACCGCGCCATCGTCGCGAACGCACTGGTGAGCAACGCGGTCGGCAGCGGCGTCTCGCCGCAGACCGCGACCGCAGTCACCGGCGAGGTCGACAATCTGCTGCAGCTGGTGCCGACCCTGTCCGGGTACGGCAACGCCACCGTGTCGACGGCGACGCAGGCCGCCTGTGCCGCAACCCTCGGCAGCGCGGCGGTGATGCTGCAGTAACGCTTAAGGATTTCGGAGACACGCACATGTTCTTCATCCAAAAGAAGCCCCCGCGAGCGCATCAGCCTGGCGAGCCGCTGCTGTACGACAACCACAAGCGGCCGGTGACACGCCGTGACTTCCTGGCCGCCGGGATGCTCTCGAGCAGCGGCGTGGTGCTCGCGCCCGCCTGGCTCGGCGCGCTGCTCAAGGCGCAGCGCGCCAATGCCGCGCTGGCCACCGACATCCAGAACATGCTGGCACCGGGGCAGTGCAACGTGCCGACCAAGGCCACCGGCATTCCCTTCATCTGCTTCGACCTCGCCGGCGGCGCCAACCTCGTCGGCTCCGAGGTGTTGGTCGGTCAGCAGGGCGGTCAGTCCAACTTCCTCTCGACCGCCGGCTACGAGCTGCTCGGCGTCCCGGGCAACATGGTGCCGAGCTCGACCGCCAATATCGACCCGTCGCTCGGCCTCTTGTGGCACGCCGACGGCGCCATCAAGCGCGGCATCCTGAGCGTTGCCACGACGCCGGCGACTGCCGCCGGGACCAGCGGTGCGGTGCTGTGCGCCACGTCGCAGAACGACACCCAGTCGAACCCGCACAACCCGATGTACGGCATCGCCATGGCGAACAGCAAGGGACTGCTGCTCAACCTGATCGGCACCGTCTCGAGCGTCTCCGGTGGCAACTCGATGGCACCGACCGCGCTCATCAACCCGGCCTTCCAGCCGACCACCATCAACCAGCCCTCGGACGCCACCGGGCTCGTGAGCACCGGCGGGGCGAGCGCCGATCCGCTCTCGGTCGCGGTGATCGAGTCGCAGACGCGCATCAGCGGCGGCAACGGCGCCTACGTATCGGGCAGCGAGCCGAGCATCGGCGGCGCGATGAGTGCGCCGAGCGGCAGCACGGCCGGGGTGCAGCTGCTCGCCGA
>DATIZW010000153.1:0-15604 GCA_035516875.1 Steroidobacteraceae bacterium | reverse complement strand
CAGCCCAAGGTGCGCCAGCTCGTCGAGCGATAGCCCGCAACCCCACAGCTCGTTCAAGACGACGAGGGTGGTCGCCGCATCCGAGCTACCCCCGCCGAGGCCCGCCCCGAGCGGGATGCGCTTGCGCACCCCGATGTCGGCACCGCTGGCAGTTGCGCTCGCTCTCTTGAGGACCTGCGCGGCGCGCACCGCGAGATCATCAGCCGCGGCGACGGCGGCGGGACCGCTGCGTCGCTCGATGCGCCCGTCCTCGCGCGGCGCGAGGGTAATCGTGTCCTCGAGATCGATGAGCTGAAACAGGGTCTGCAGCTCGTGATAGCCGTCGGCGCGGCGCCCGGTCACGTGCAGGAACAGATTGAGCTTCGCGGGGGCTGGCCAGTGCGTGGGTGCCGCAGCTGCCCGGTCCCCCGCGACGGCGCGGCTCACAACTGCCAATGGTCCACGAACAGCCGCACGCGCACCGAATCGCGTTGCAGCGTGAGGCGTTCGGGCAGCGCCTGACCATCGGCGGACGCGTAACCCTGGTAGTCAACGCGCCAGCCGTCCTGCGTGAGACTGCTGAGACGCTGCTGTGCGGGATCGAGCGCTTCGCTCGCGGGTTGCCCGGGGTCGGGCACTCCGAGCACCCAGTAGCGCAGCGCAGCCAGCGGCGGATCGAACCCGAGCCTGGCGGCGAGCGCGGCGTGCGCCGCGTCGCTGTCGATGTGCTCACCGCGCGAGGTGACGAGCGACAGATCGTTCCCCGAGGCAGTGACTTGCGCGCCGCCAACACCGAGCGGTCCCTCGAGCGTCAGCTGCGAGCGCGCACCCTCCTGTGTCCAACGCAGGTTGGCGTTGAATCCCTCCCCGCCCGCGGCCACGGCGACACGGCCCGTCAGCTGGAAGTGATCGCGCGCCTGAAGCTCCGGCCGACGCACCTCCCACGAGGCGCCCGATGGCAGGGTGGGCGGCGCAGTGCGACAGCCGCCGAGCGCGGCGAGCGCCACGGTCGCCGCTGCCGCGCCGAGCCGCAGCCGCTCACTTCGCATCGGGCAGGAGGCGTTTGATCGTCGCCTTGAGGGGTTTCGAATCCGGCTCACGGGCGAGCGCCGCAGCCCACACGCGCCGCGCCTCGCTGCGCTGGCCGCTGGCCCAGAGTGCCTCACCCCAGTGCGAGGCGATCTCGCCGTCGTGACTCAGGGAGTAGGCCCGCTCGAGAATGGTCGCGGCGCCCTTGGGGTCGCCCTCGCGGAAGCGCACCCAGCCGAGGCTGTCGAGCGCGGCCGGGTTGTCGGGCATCACCACGAGCGCCTGGCGGATCAACGACTCGGCGTGCGCGAGCTCCAGGGTGTGGTCGGCGAGCGTGTATCCGAGCGCATTCTGCAGCGTCGGGTCGTTGGGCCGATCGGCGAGCATGCGCTCGAGCGCGTCGACGGATTCGTGCACGTGCCCCGCCTGCTCGAGGATCACGGCGCGGTCGTACTCGATCGAGGGATGCTGCGGGTGGCGCTCGAGGGCTGCGGACAACAGCGCGAGGCTCGTGTCCGCCTCACCGTGATCGGCGAGCAGCCGCGCCTTGGCGAGCGTGAGATCGAGCTCATCCTCCGGATGATCCGCTGCATAGTCATCGAGCAGCGCCAGTGCCTCGGTGCGTGCACTGCGATCGAGCAGCAGTGAAGCTGCGCGTGAGCGTGCCGACAGTGCGACCGACGAGTCATACAACCGCCGGTAGGCGGCGATCGCACCTTCCGGGTCGCCGTCGCGCGCGGCGATGTCGGCGAGATACAGCTGCGCCGCGTCGTTTCCCTCGCCGTTCGACAGCAGGTCGGTGAAGCGCTGGCGCGCCTCCTTCATGTCGCCGGAGTTGAAGGCGAGCAGCGCGAGGCGCCGATCGACCTCGGCCTGCGGCGCACCGCCAGCGCGCAGATGCTCGAGCTGCTGGTGCGCCTCCTCGCTGCGATCGAGCGAAGCGAGAATCTCGGCGAGCTCGAAGCCGCCGCGCGTCGCATCGTCCGCCTGCGCGCGGCGCGCCGTGGCGACGGCCTGCGAGCCGTCGCCGCGCATGACGTAGGCGCGCGCCAGTACGCGCAGTGCCGCCACGTCCTTGGGGTCGCGCTGCAGCGCCCGCTGCGCGTAGGTCTGCGCCCGCTGCCCGTCGTACGCCGCGAGCGCGAGCTCCCCGAGCAGGATCAGCGTCTCGGGTGAGTTGGCCGTGGGCTCGAGCGCACCGCTCATCGCCGTCAACACGGCCGAGGCATCGGATTCTTCCAACAACAGCGCCGTCAGCTCCGTCATGCTGCGCGTCGCTCGATCCTGGGCGTGCGCCGCCGGCAACGGCGGCGACGGCGGCGAGGCATCGGGCGGCTGTCCGGGCGCACTCGACGAGGCGCCCGGCGCGGAAGATCCCGGTGCGGCCTCCAGCTGCTCCTCGGCGCGCCAGAAATCGTGAATGGCCTGGCGCGCTTCCGTGGTGCGGTAGAGCTTGAGCGCCACGGCCGCGTAGAGTGCGTCCGCTTCACGGTCGCCGGGGGCCAGCGTGCGCCAGCGCGTCGCCGACTGCCAGGCAGCCGGCAGGTGCTCGCAGGCCATCGCCACCTGGGTGGCGCGCCGTGCGAGCTGGGCATCGCTGCTACCGGCGGCAGCTTTGGCGTAAGTCTCGGAGGCCCCGCGGCAGTCCCCGCGCTTGAGATCCGCCTCGGCCATGACGGTAAGCGCGGTGACATCGGTGTGCGGGGCGGGTGTGGGCCCCGACGCCTTCGGCGGGTGCGCGGCGCAGGCGCTGAGCAGCGCCACCGCCCCGAGCAACGCCCAGCGGGTTCGGATCAGGTCAACCACGCGATCGATCATACTCATCCTGGGCACTATAGAGCCTCCCGAACTGGTACGCATTGCGCAACTTGTCACAAAGTGGGGACATCCCGGAGAATGCCGCGCCCCAGCTGCGGCCGGCAGCCCGGTCCGCCGACGCCCGCAAGGCGTTCAACCCGCCACGCCCATGAAGGAATCCATCCGCCAGCGCCTGCAGAGGATCGCCGATCGCTACGAGGAGGTCGGGCGCCTGCTTGCCAGCGACGAAGTGCCGGGCGGCTCGCAGCAGTTCCGCGACCTGTCCGTGGAGTATGCGCGGCTGCAGCCGCTCGCCGAGCGCTTGGCGCGCTACCACGGGCTCGAGCGCGACCTCGGCGCAGCGCGCGATCTGCAGCAGGACGCCGATGCGGGCATGCGCGCCCTGGGGGACGAAGAGGTCGCGCGCGTCGAGACCGCGATTGCCTCCGAGGCGGTCGAGCTGCGCAAGCTCCTGCTGCCGCAGGATCCGCGCGACGACAAGAACATCTTCCTCGAGGTGCGCGCCGGCACGGGCGGGGACGAAGCGGCAATCTTCGCCGGTGACCTCTACCGGATGTATGCGCGCTACGCGGAGTCAAAGGGTTTGAGCGCGGAGGTCCTCAGCGAGAGTCCCGGCGAACACGGTGGCTACAAGGAGATCATCAGCCGCATCGCCGGCCGCGGCGCGTTCTCGCGACTGAAGTTCGAGTCCGGCACTCACCGCGTGCAGCGCGTGCCGGCGACCGAGGCGCAGGGGCGCATCCACACCTCCGCCTGCACCGTGGCGATCCTGCCCGAGCAGGACGAGGTCGAGGAGGTGCCGATCAACCCCGCGGAGCTGCGCATCGACACCTACCGCTCCTCGGGGGCGGGCGGCCAGCACGTCAACAAGACCGACTCTGCGGTGCGCATCACACACCTGCCGAGCGGCATCGTGGTGGAATGTCAAGATGAGCGCTCTCAGCACAAGAACCGCTCGCGTGCGATGGCGCTGCTGAAGGCGCGGCTGCTCGCGGCCGAGCAGGAGAGGCAGCAGAGCGCGCAGGCGCACTCGCGACGGCTGCAGGTGGGCAGCGGCGACCGCTCCGAGCGCATTCGCACCTACAACTTCCCCCAGGGGCGGGTCACCGATCACCGCATCAACCTGACGCTCTACCGGCTGGCGCAGATCATGGACGGCGATCTCGACGAGCTGATCGATGCGCTGCAGCAGGAGTACCAGGCGGAGTTGCTGGCCGAGGAGACATGAGCGAGCCGCTGGCGGGGCTGAGCGTCGACAGCGTCACCGGCATCGACGTCTCATTGCCGCTGGCCGGGCCGGGGGCCCGATCGTTCGCCTTCATCATCGACTGGCATGTCCGCTTCATCCTCGCGCTCGCCTGGTATGTGCTGGCGACGGTGCTGTACAACGGTGGCTTCTCGCTCGAGCCGCCACCGGGGCACCAGCAGACGTGGTTCGTGCTCGTCATGCTGCCGGTACTGGCCATTTATTTCCTCTACCATCCGCTCGTGGAGCTGGCGATGCGCGGGCGTACGCCGGGTAAGCGCAGCGTCGGCATCCGCATCGTGACACGCGCCGGCGAGCCACCCGGTGCCGGGGCGCTGCTGGTGCGCAATGTCTTCCGCCTCATCGACGCGCTGCCGGTCGCCTACGGCGTCGGGCTGACGTTGATGGTGTTGACGCGGGAGTGTCTGCGCTGCGGCGACATGGCGGCCGGTACACTGGTGGTCTACGAGCGCAGCGCTGCAGACACGGCGCTGCTGCAGGATGCGGCGCGCCGGGTCGGCAAGCTCGACAGCGCCGGCGCCGAGATCGCCGCCGACCTGCTGCAGCGCTGGACGAGCCTCGTGCCCGAAGCGCGCATTCGTCTCGCGCGCACGCTCCTCGAGCGCTACCTCGGCGCCGATGCCGACCTGAGTGACGCCGATGAGCTCGAGTGGCGCGCGCGACTCGAGCGGCTGGCGCGGCCCTAGATGGCGCGCGGCCCGCGGAGCAAAGCACGCGAGGAGGCGCTGGCTGCGGCGCTGCTCGGACGCGCGGGTGCCTGGCAGGAGGCGGACCTGCGTGCGCAGCAGTTCGCACACGATCGCACCGATGATGCCGCCGCTGCGGCACGGCTGGCGGAGGACTATCGCCTGCTGGCGCACGACCTGGCGCGGGCGCGCGCGCTCATGCCGGCGAGCCGCGCCCGCGAGTACCTCGAGAGTGCCTACGCGCGGGTGCACGCGACACTGCACCACCGGGCCTGGGATGCCGCCAGCGCGCTGCGGGCGCTGTTCGTCGCGCAGACACCCGCGGCAGTGCGCTGGCTGCTGCCCTACCTCGCGTGGACGCTCCTCATCTTCCTGCTGTCGGCACTCGCGGGGTTCGCCCTGGTGCACCGCTATCCGGATCTCATCGCGCTGTTCGCCTCACCCGACACGATCGCGAGCGTCGAGCGCGGCAAACTCTGGACACAGGGGCTGCTCAACGTCGTACCCTCATCCATCCTCTCGATACAGCTGTTCACCAACAACGTCGTCGTCACGCTGTTTGCTTACTGCCTGGGGTTCCTGTTCGGCCTCGGCACGCTCTACATCCTCGGCCTCAACGGACTCATGCTCGGCGCGATCTTTGCCTTCGTCGGCGAGCACGGCCTGGCGGGCGAGCTGTTCCACTTCATCGTCCCGCACGGTTGCGTCGAGCTGTCGGTTATGTGCCTGTCGGGCGCCGCGGGCGCCGCCATCGGTGAGGCGCTCATCCGCCCGGGCGCCGGCGGCCGCCTCGAGTCGTTCCGTACGGCGGCGCTGCGCACCGGGCCGGTGTTGGTTGCGTGCGCGCTGTTGCTGGTGGGTGCCGGACTGATCGAGGGTTACATCTCGCCCGACCCACGCTTCTCGCTGCCGCTGCGCCTGGTGATAGGCGTCGGCTACTGGTGTCTCATGGTGGCGTTCCTCTCCGGACGGTTGTTCACCTGGCACGCGCAGCCGCGCGCGCCGCAGCGCCGCTAGACGCGCCGCGAGCGGCGCAGTGCCTCGTAGCGCTCGAACAAGTCCCGCTCCAGACGCTCCGCCGGCGCGGCCACGACCGGCGCACCGAGTCGCTCGAGCAGCGCGCGCTGCCGCGCGGCGCGTTCCACGTGCTCGGACGCCGCGAGCGCGATCCATGGATCCTGCCATTCGCGTGACTCGGCGCGGGCCAGCGCCTCGATCTCGCCGCTGTGCACGCCAGCGACCAGCACCAGGTGCGGCGGCGCGAGCAGGCGCACGGTGCGCGCGAGCGATGCGGCGATGTTGGCATCATCGAGATCGGTCAACAGCACGATGAGCGCGCGCTGTTTGAGGAGATTGCGCACGCTCACCGCGGCTGCGAGCGGATCGGACTCCGCACTGCGCAGCGTGAGCTGCGCGAGCGCCCGGCGCAGCCGCGCCACCGCCGGCAGGCCGCGCGCCGGCGGGCAGCTCACCAGCACGCGCTCGGCATAGACGAGCAGCCCGATCCGATCGTCGTTGTGGGTGACGATCTCGGCAAAGCGCGCGGCCGCGTTGCTGTAAAGGCCGAGGCGATCGAGCGCGCCGGCGCGCACGCGGCTCAAGCGCCCGGCGTCGATGGCAACCAGGACGTCGAGATGCTGATCCTCACTGTAGTCGCGGCTGATCAGCGCGCCGGTGCGCGCGGTCGCCTTCCAGTCGATGCGTGTCAGCGGATCCCCGCGCGCGTAGGCGCGCAGCTGATAGAGCTCCTGGCCGGCGCCGGCCACGCGGCGCGCGCGCGCGCCGGCGGCAAGCCCGCGCACGCGCTCGCTGCCGCGCAGCGTATCGGGTGCCACCACGCAGGTGCTGTGCGGCGCGAGGCTCGCGCTCCACCACGCCAGGGCGAGCGGCCCGCGCAATCGTGCCGGCAGGCTCGGCCAGGGCTGCGGGCCGAGCCGCACCGGCAGCAGCGCCACGCCATCCTCGAGCGTCGTCCGCGCCGGCACGGTGAGCCGCCGCACCGCCGGCGGCCCCTCGAATCCCGCCGGCGTCGCGGGCGCGTACTCGAGTGACAGCGGCCGCGCGGCGCGATTCGTGAAGACGAAAGCGCCGCGCTGTGGCCGGCCGAGAAAAGCCGGTGTCGCCGTCGCAACCTGCACGAGCGGCTGCAAGCGGCGCGCGGCGAAGCCGTCGAGCGCCAGGCCGAGCAGCAGCACTCCCGCCGGCACGCGCCACAGCCGCGCGAGCTGCCGATCGCTCGACCAGATGCCGGCAATCGCGATCACCGCGGTCAGCATGACGAGGATGTAGCTGCGGCGGGCGAGGTGCACGGCGCACCCTCAGCGCGGCACCGGCGTGCTCGCGAGCAGGCCCTGCACTACTTCGGAATCGCTCGCTCCTTCGAGGGTGGCCTCGGGGGTCAGCACCAGGCGATGCGCCAGGATCCACGGCGCCACTTGCTTGACGTCATCGGGCGTCACGAAATCGCTGCCGCGCATGCCGGCGACGATGCGGGCCGCCTTGAGCAGCGCCAGCGCGCCGCGCGTCGAGAGCCCGAGCGCCAGACGCGGGTGCTCGCGCGTCGCGGCTGCCAGGTCGAGCACGTAGGCGCTGAGCGCCTCGGACACATGGATGCGCTCGGTGGCCGCGCGCGCCGCGGCGAGCAGCCCGCGGTCGATGACCGTGACAGCATCGAGCGCCGCGTGGGCAGCGGCGAGCACACCGCCGTAGCGGGCGAGGATCTCGCTCTCCGCCGCGCGCGCCGGGTAGCCCATGTCCACCCGCAACATGAAGCGATCGAGCTGCGACTCGGGCAGCGGGAAGGTGCCCTCGAATTCGCGCGGATTCTGCGTCGCGAGCACGATAAAGTCCGCCGGCAGCGGCAAGACGTTGCGCTCGACACTGACCTGGCGCTCCTCCATGGCCTCGAGCAGCGCCGACTGTGTCTTCGGGCCGGCGCGATTGATCTCGTCCACCAGCACCACGTCGGCGAACAGCGGCCCGGGACGAAAGGCGAAGTCGCGTGCCGCCTCGTCGAAGACGTGTACCCCGATGATGTCGCTCGGCATCAGATCGGCCGTGCCCTGGATGCGCTTGAACTCCCCGCCGAGGGCCCTTGCCAGCGCTTTGGCGAACAGCGTCTTGCCGAGTCCCGGCACGCCTTGTACCAGCACGTGTCCGCGCGCGATCAGCGCGATGACCAGCGCGTCCACCGAGGCCGCGACGCCGATGACGACGCGACCCAGCTCCTGCGCAAGCAGATCCCGAAGCTGCTGCGTCGCGCTGCTCATTGGGCAAGCTGCCTTTCAATGCGGACGATGAGGTTGTGCAACGGCAGCAGCGGCACGCGCTGGTCGGCGTCCGCCGCCTCCTGCCAGGCACGCAGCTGCGCCAGCTGCGCACGTGTCAGGCGCGGATGATTCTCGAGCCACTCCCAGGTCGCCGCCGTGCCGGCAGCACTGCGGCCCGCCGCGCTGCTCAGCCGTGCGAGGAACTGCTGCAACATGCGACGCGCGGCAGCCGCCGGGCGCAGCACGCGCGCCAGGAAGAGCCCCGTGGTGCGCACCAGCTCGGCCTCGCGCGGCGCGTGCGCGCGCCGCAACGGCATGTGTAGCTGGGTAGCACCGAGAACCCAGGTGAACCACACCGCGGCAATCACCGCGAGCGTCGCGTACAGCCGTCGATCGCGGAAGAAGCGGGCCGGATCGTAGGCGTCGGTGAGGCCCTGGTGCTCGTCGTCGAACACCACGGTGCCGTCGGCAGCAACACTTGCAGCGACCACGTTGGCGAGCAACCGCGCGTTGTCGGCGCGGCCGAGCGCGCGGTTGCTGAAGAGCGAGCCGAAGCCGCTCACGACGACCGTGCCGCTGCCGAGTGCGCGAATCCAGAACGCGTCCTCACGGCTGCCGCCTTGGTGGGCGAGAGACAGCGCGAAACCCTCGCGCGGCATGGCGACGGTATTGCGTAACGGCGCGTAGTCCGAGAGCGCCACGGCGCGCGCGACGCCGGTGAAATAGGGATGCGGGCGGTTGGGTACGAGCGTACCGAGCGCGGGACTCGTGAGCTCGGTCGTCGGGCGCATGAGCCGTGCGGAGTCGCCGGAGCCGCCGGACCCGCGGCGCGCGGCAGCTGCTGCGCGTCCCCCCGGCGCCGCGCCGCGCCCCGCCTGCGGCGCGGGCGCACGCGGCCGTGCGGAGGTCTCCTCGACCGCCCCTTCGACGGCGGGGGACATGCTGAGGTCGGTGAGCAGCTGCAAATCGTTCGACATGACGAACGGGAACTGTGCCCAGCCCGGCCGATCGCGCAGTGCGGCGAGCACCAGCAACGTGTTGCCGGCACGGATCCAGCGATCGAGGGCCACCGCCTCGTCGCTGCGGAAGTTGCTCTCGGCGGGCAGGCTCACGATGAGGAGATTGCCGCCCGCAGCGAGCTCGCGGTGGCGCGGCAGCGCGTCGAAGCGCTCGCGCAGCGACAGTGTGCGCACGCCCTCGTCCCGCAGCCAGCTCGCAGCGCCGAGCAGTCCGTTGTCTGCGCGCTCGATGCTGGTCGGCAGCGCGGCGCGGCGCGGCGCGAGCGTATCGCCGCGAAACAGCAGCGTGCCGAAGAGGAACAGTGCCCCCAGCGCGCAGCCGAGCGTGACGAGGCGGTCGCGCATCACTGCGCCTGCACCGCCGCGGCGGCCACTGCCGCTGCCGGTGCATCGAGCGCCGCCAGCAGCGTGCGGCCGCTGCGCAGCGCCGCCGCAAGGCTCGTGGCGCCGACCCGCGCGCCGGAGAAGCGCAGCCGCTCGCACACGCCAACGAGCTCGGCCAGGTGCGCGCGGCCCGACTCATCGGGCAGGCGCGCGCGGCGCGCGAGCTCACGTGCGGTCAGCGCCCGCGCCGGTGGCAGGCGGTCCTGCGCGGCGAGCCGCAGTGCGATGAGCTCGAGGAGCAGGCCGGGCTGGCGCTCGGATTCGGCACGCTCGATCTGCTCGAGCGACAGGTCTCGGCCCGGCGCCTGCTGGCCCGCGCGGCGCGCGCGAGCTCGGCCGGCACGGCCGCCGAGGAGTCCGGCGATCCGCAGCTCGTTGATGACGATGGCTGCGGCGAGTGCGACGACGAGCGCGAGCGCGCTCCACACGATCAGCTGCGCGGTGCTGGTCGCAAGCCTGATCTGCTCGAACCAGTGGGCCAGCCAGTGATCGTGGGTTGCGGCGCGCGCAGCGAAGAGCCTGCGCAGCCAGTCCTTGAAGCGCTGCCACCAGCTGACGCTCGCCTCCTCGTCGCGCGTCACCGACGCCAGCACGGCGCCCACGCGCTCGGGGCGTGGCGCAGCGCGGCGGCTCGCCGTGGCAGCGCCCTCGCGCGCGAGCAGCACGCGAAGCTCGGACAACCCACGTGCCGATAGCTGGTTGTCCGGCCGATTCCAACCCGCGGGCAACCACAGTGCCCAGGGGCTCTGGGTGAGCGCCGGAGCGAGATCCGGACAGCGCTCGGCGATGCGCGTGTAACCGACATCGAGCTCGGTGTCGAGCTTGGCGATGCAATCATCGAGAGCCTGCAGCGCATCGCGCGCCTGCGCACTCGGCACGAGCACCACCGCGAGCAGCAGCGCGAGCAGCGCGCGCGCCACGCGCTCAGGCCGTCGCCGAGATGCGTTGCTCGAGATCGGCGCCCTCCTTGCGTACCTTGAGATCGGCGAGTACGGCGAGCGCCAGCGCGCCATAGAACGGCGTCGCCAGCGCCCCGAGCGCGACCGCGACTACCTCGGTGAATGCCGTGACCATCGCCACGTCACCGCGCCCGACTATCGCGGCGAGGAATGCCGCGATCGCAGCGATGACCGCATAAAGGACGAAGAGGATGATGACCGCGACGGTGTAGATGACACTCAGTCGCCAGAAACTGCCCGCGGTGAGCCGCAGGCTGCGCCTGAGGCTGGTAACCGGTCCGGCGTCGTCGATCAGCAGTACGGTCTGGGCGCAGGAGACGGCAACGAACCCGTAGCAAAGCACGATCAGAGCCGCCAGGGCGAAGAGCACGCGCAGTGCGCCGCCGCTGAGCAGCGCCGGCAGGCAGCAGGCGGCGAAGCACGCGACGACGAGCACACCGAGCGCTATCAGCGCCGGCAGACGGCGGACCGCCGCCGCGAGCTCGCCACCGACGCTGCCGTCGCCGAGAATCCGGCGCTGCCGCAGCAGCACCGCGGCGTAAAAGAGGATCGTCAGCAGCAGTCCGAAAAGGTACAGCGCGATCATCTTTGGATCGGCGAACTGGGTGAGCAGCGCTTGCCAGGGGTCCTGGCCCTTCGCTGCCGTGCCACCTTTCGCCACCGCATAGATGTTCACCAGCTGCCCTGCGAGCACACCGAGGGCCGCGAACAACAGGCACTTCACCGCGGTAGCCCGATAGATCCGGAAGCTCAGGTCGAGTACCTCGCCGACCGACAGCTGTCGCTGGGGAGGGTACGCTGGCGTGATCATTCAAATATGATAGCGCCACCGCGCCAGAGTACGCATGTGTCATGAGTGTCAGCATGAGCCTCGGCCGCGTGCTCGCAGCAGGCGTGCAGCGGCTGCGGGCGGCCGCCGCGGATAGCAGCACCGCGGCCGGCGCCGATCTCGACGCCGAGGTGCTGCTCGCTCACGCGCTCGCCATCCCGCGCGCGCAGCTCCGCTCGCACCCGGAGGCCCCGGCCGACCCGCAGCGTATACCCCACTACCTCGCGCTCATCGAGCGGCGTGCCGCCGGCGAGCCCCTCGCCTATCTGACCGGATGGCGGGAGTTCTGGTCGCTCACGCTGGCGGTGAACCCCGCGGTGCTGGTGCCGCGCCCCGAGACCGAGCTGCTGGTCGAGCGCGCGCTCGCCCTGCGCGCGGCTGCCGAGGGCCGCGTGGCGGATCTCGGTACCGGCTCGGGGGCGGTGGCGCTCGCACTCGCCAGCGAACGCCCGCGCTGGCAGATCACGGCTACCGATCTCTCGGGCGCGGCCCTCGCGGTGGCGCGCGCCAACGCTGCGCGGCTCGCCATCACGACGCTCACCTTCCGCGCCGGCAGCTGGTTCGAGCCGCTCGGCGCTGAAGCGTTCGACCTCATCGTCAGCAACCCGCCCTACGTCGCCGCCGAAGACCCCGCGCTCGCGAGCGCCGCGCTCGCCCATGAGCCACGCCTCGCGCTCAGCCCCGGCGCCGATGCGCTGAGCTGCCTGCGCACCATCGTGCGCGGCGCACCGCACCATCTCGCCGCCGGCGGTTGGCTGCTGCTCGAGCATGGCGCGCTGCAGGGGCCGGCGGTGCGCGACGAGCTTGTCCTCGCCGGCTTTCGTTATGTACGCTCGCACCGCGACCTCGGCGGTCACGAGCGCGCGACGGAAGGACAACATGGTCAGATTTGAAACCTCGCACGGCGCCTTCACGGTGGAGCTGTTCCCCAAGGAAGCTCCGATCACGGTCGAGAATTTTCTGCGCTACGTCGACGACGGCCACTTCGACGGCACTATCTTTCATCGTATCGTGCCCGGGTTCGTCATCCAGGGGGGCGGGCTCAGCGCGGATTTCGCCAACAAGAAGACCCGCGCGCCGATCAGCAACGAGGCGAAGAACGGGCTGAAGAACACCCGCGGCAGCCTGTCGATGGCGCGCACCAGCGACATCAACAGCGCCACCTCGCAGTTCTTCGTGAACCTCGCGGACAACGCCTTCCTCGATCACGGACCGCGTGACTACGGCTACGCCGTATTCGGCCGTATCAGCGAAGGAATGGACGTCATCGACAAGATCGCGCGCGTAAGCACCGGGCGGCGCAAGGGCTACCAGGACGCCCCGCTCGAGGACGTGGTGATCCTGTCGGCGCGCCGCGAGCCGAGCGCCTAAGCTCAAGCGCCGCGCGTAGCCGGCCGGTGGTGAGGGGCTCGGTGGCGCGATTGGCGCGGCATCGTCCGTGCTCGGGTGCCGTGGCGAGCCGGCGCGCACAGCGCGGCACGCTCGCCGCGCGGCTGCTGAAATGGCTCGGCGTCGCACTGCTCGCGTGGCTGCTGCTCACCAGCACCACGGTGCTCATGCTGCGCTGGCTGCGTCCCCTGACCAGCGCCTTGATGATCGAGGCGCACATTGCCGCCTGGCAGGCGCAGCAGCGCGGTTACTACACCGACTTCCGCTGGGTGAGTCTCGAGCAGATCTCGCCGCACGCAGCGATCGCGGTGATCGCCTCCGAGGACCAGCAGTTCCCCTTCCACGCTGGCTTCGATTTCAACTCCATCCGCGAGGCGGTCCGTGCCAGCGAGCGCGGCAAGCGGCTGCGCGGCGCCAGCACCATCTCGCAGCAGGTGGCGAAGAACTTGTTCCTGTGGAGCGGGCGCAGCTTCGTGCGCAAGGCCCTGGAAGCGTACTTCACCGTGCTCATCGAGACGCTCTGGCCCAAGGAACGCATCCTCGAGATGTATCTGAATGTTGCGCAGTTCGGCGACGGGATCTACGGGGTGCAGGCGGCCGCGGAGCGCTTCTGGCACGAGCCGGCGCTGCGGCTGAGCTCAGCGGATGCCGCTGTGCTTGCGGCTGTGCTGCCGAACCCGCTGCGGCTGCATGCCGATCGGCCATCCCGCTACGTGCTGCAGCGGCGCGACTGGATCCTCGGGCAGATGCGGGGCCTCGGGGGTGAGGCGTATCTGCGCGCTCTCGAGAGCGAGCGCCGCAGCGCACGCTGAGGCGCCCGAGCGCACCGCCCGCAAGCACCACCGGCCCGCCTCGAGCTTGGCCTCGCGGCAGCGGGCGGCTCTTTCGGGCGATATCACGCGCAATTCTCCTGAGGTAGCATGCAGCGTATGCCGGGACACGTGGGGCATGACTGAGCGGGAACTCATCGCGACGCAGTGGCGCGCTTATGGCGGCGCCGACTTCCCCGAGCGCGCCTGGAGCGTCGATGGGAACGTGCTGCGCGCCATCGCCGGCGATGAGCGGGTCGACCTGATCACGCGTGACAGTTTCGGCGACTTCACCCTGCTCTTCGACTGGCGGCTGCCGCGCGGCGGCGGCGCGCAGGTGCTGTGCCGGGTCGACGAGTCCGCGGGTCCCGCGGCACAGACCGGGCCGGCTCTGCAGCTTCTCGACGACGAGCACCATGCCGAGGGCGCCGACGCGCTCACCTCGTGCGGCGCGCTCTATGCGCTCATGGCGCCGTGGCGCGACCAGCGCCGCGCCGCCAATGCCTACCACAGCGGTCGCATCGTCATGCAGGGCACCGCCATCGAGTACTGGATCGATGATCACCAGGTGATCGGCTGTGATCTGGCGAGCGAGGAGCTGCGCATACGCGTCGCACGCAGCCGCTTTCGCGACTTTCCAGACTTCGCCCGGCTCGCCGCGGGGCACATCGTGCTGCAGCACCGTGGCACCGAGGCGTGGTTCCGGCGGCTGCGCCTCGAGAGTGGCTGACCGCCGTCGCCCCGCCGCTCGCGCGGCTCTCGTCAGGGCTCGTAGCCGAGATTCGGCGACAACCAGCGCTCGGCCTCGGCGCGCGTCATGCCCTTGCGTCGCGCATAGTCTTCGACCTGATCGCGGTCGATCTTGCCGAGCGCGAAGTAACGTGCCTGCGGGTGCGCGATATACCAGCCGCATACCGCCGCAGTCGGGTACATGGCGTAGGAGTCGGTGAGACGGATGCCGGCATTGCGCTCGACCTCGAGCAGCTTCCAGAGCTTGGCCTTCTCCGTGTGGTCGGGGCAGGCCGGATAGCCAGGCGCCGGACGGATGCCGCGATACTCCTCGCGCACCAGCTGCTCGTTGGTGAAGCTCTCGGTGGCAGCGTAGCCCCACAGCTCGCGCCGCACGCGCTCGTGAAAATGCTCGGCGGCGGCCTCGGCCAGACGGTCGGCCAGCGCCTTGAGCATGATGGCCGAGTAGTCGTCGTGGGCGCGCTCGAAGCGCGCGACGTGCTCCTCGATCCCCAAGCCGGCGGTCACGGCGAACGCGCCGCAGTAATCGGGCACACCGCTCGCACGCGGGGCCACGTAGTCGGCCAGGCACTCGTGCGGCTGGCCTTCGGGCTTGCCCTTCTGCTGCCTGAGGAAGTTGAGCGTAGCGAGCACCTCGCCGCGCGACTCGCTCGCGTAGAGCTCGACGTCGTCACCGACGGCGTTGGCGGGAAACAGTCCGACCACCGCGCGCGCCGTGAGCCAGCGTTCCGCGATCAGTGTCTTCAGCATTCGCCGTGCGTCGGCGTACAGGTTGCTCGCCGCCTCGCCGAAGCGCGGATCACTCAGGATGTCGGGGAACTTGCCGGCGAACTCCCAGGCGTTGAAGAACGGCATCCAGTCGATGTAGCCGAGGAGCTCACCGAGCGGGTAGTCGTCGAAGCGCTGCACGCCCGGCAGCCGCGGCGCAAGCGGCGCGTAGGTGCCCCAGTCGATGGGGCGGTGGTTGGCGCGTGCCGCCGCGAGCGAAGCCTCCGGCACCTTCACTTTCTTCGCCGCATGCTGCTCGCGGCGCCGCTCGTGCTCCTCGTTCACCCGGGCGATGAAGCTCACGCGCTGCGCGGGTTGCGTCAGCGTCTGACACACCCCGACGGCGCGCGAGGCGTCCTTCACGTACACGACCGGCGAGTGGTACTGCAGCGCGATCTTCACCGAGGTGTGCGCCGGCGAGGTGGTGGCACCGCCGATCAGCAGCGGCAGCTCGAAGTTCTGCCGCTGCATCTCCTTCGCCACGTGCACCATCTCATCGAGCGAAGGCGTGATGAGTCCCGAGAGCCCGATGAAGTCGGCGCGCTCGCGGCGCGCCGTTTCGAGGATCTTCTCGCACGCCACCATGACGCCGAGATCGATCACCTCGAAGTTGTTACATTGCAGCACCACGCCGACGATGTTCTTGCCG
>DATIZW010000152.1:0-2424 GCA_035516875.1 Steroidobacteraceae bacterium | reverse complement strand
CGCCATGGGAGCGCAATCGCCCGGGCGGGGCACCATGCGCAGAATCCGTGTATAGCCGCCCGGGCGCGCCTTGAAGCGCGGACCGAGATCGGCGAACAGCTTCTCCACCACCTGCGCATCGCGCAGCCGCGAGAAGGCGATACGCCGATTCGCATCCCCGTCGCTCTTGGCGAGCGTGATGAGGGGCTCCACCACACGCCGCAGCTCCTTCGCCTTCGGCAGCGTGGTGCGGATCGTCTCGTGCCGCAGCAGCGAGACCGACATGTTGCGCATCAGCGCGTGCCGGTGCGAGCTGTTACGCGACAGCTGACGGCCGGAGAGATGGTGACGCATGGCTCGCCCTTCAGATCACGTCGCGCTCTTCGTCGTGCTTCAAACCCGGCGGCGGCCAGCCGTCGAGCCGCATGCCGAGCATGAGGCCGTGGCTCTGCAGCACTTCCTTGATCTCGGTGAGCGACTTCTTGCCGAGATTCGGCGTGCGCAGCAGCTCGACCTCCGTGCGCTGCACCAGGTCGCCGATGTAGTGGATATTCTCGGCCTTGAGGCAGTTGGCGCTGCGCACGGTGAGCTCGAGCTCGTCCACCGGACGCAGCAGGATCGGGTCGAACTGCATCTCCGAGACCTTGGTCGCGGCTTCCTCCTCACCCTGCAGATCGACGAACACCGACAGCTGGTCCTTGAGGATGCTGCCCGCGCGGCGGATCGCCTCCTCGGCGTCGATGGTGCCGTTGGTCTCGATGTCGATGATCAGCTTGTCGAGATCGGTGCGCTGCTCGACACGCGCAGCATCCACCGAGTAGGTCACCCGGCGCACCGGCGAGAAGGATGCATCGAGTTGCAGGCGGCCGATCGGGCGCGTCTGCTCCTCGAAAGCCACCCGGGAAGCCGCGGGGCGGTAGCCGCGGCCGCGCTCGACGCGCAGCGTCATGGCGAGCTCACCCGCCTTGGTGAGATTGGCGATCACCAGCTCCGGGTTCACCACCTCGATGTCGTGATCGGTCTGGATGTCCCCCGCAGTCACCGGGCCCGGGCCCTTCTTGTGTAACCGCAGCTCGGCGGAGTCGCGCGAATGCATGCGCAGCGCCACCGACTTCAGGTTCAGCAGGATGTCGACCACGTCCTCCTGAACGCCTTCGATGCTGGTGTACTCGTGCAGCACGCCGTCGATCTCGACCTCGGTGATCGCGCTGCCCGGCATGGACGACAGCAGCACGCGGCGCAGCGCGTTGCCGAGGGTATGGCCGAAGCCCCGCTCGAACGGCTCGATCACCACGTGTGCCTGGCGCGGAGCCACTGGCTGTACCTTCACCACACGGGGCCGCAGAAACTCGCTCACAGAACCCTGCATTGTCACACCTTGCCGGCCAACGACCGGCGCAAAATAAAGATACTCGGGCGGACCAGCCTGTATGGGGGCACGCAGCACCCATTGCAAGCGGCCGTGCTCACTTCGAATAGAGCTCCACCACCAGGTTCTCGTTGATGTCGGGCAGGATGTCGTCCCGGCCCGGCGCCGACTTGAACACGCCACGGAACTCCTTGTCGTTCACCTCGACCCACTCGGGCAGTCCGACCTGCTGCGCGACGTTGAGCGCACTTTGGATACGCAGCTGCTTGCGCGACTTCTCGCGCACCTGAACGATGTCACCGGGCTTCACCTGGTAGGAGGCGATGGTGACCGGCTGCTCATTCACGCTGATCGCCTTGTGGCTCACCAGCTGGCGCGCCTCGGCGCGCGTTGCGGCGAAGCCCATGCGATACACCACGTTGTCCAGCCGACACTCGAGCAGTCGCAGCAGGTTCTCGCCGGTGGCACCCGCTTTGCGTGCCGCCTCCTCGTAGTAATTGCCGAACTGCCGTTCGAGCACCCCGTACATGCGGCGCAGCTTCTGCTTCTCGCGCAGCTGCAGCCCGTAGTCGGACAACCGCTGGCGGCGCTCGCCCTTGATGCCGCCCGGCGGCACGGTGAACTTGCACTTGTTCTCGAGCGGCTTGACGCCGCTCTTCAGGAACAGGTCCGTGCCCTCGCGACGCGCGAGCTTGCACTTGGGGCCGGTGTAACGCGCCATAAAAGTCCTCGTTGCTCCTTCAGACCCTGCGCTTCTTCGGCGGACGGCAGCCGTTGTGCGGGATCGGCGTCACGTCCGAGATGCTGGTGATCTTCAGTCCACAGTTGTTGAGCGCGCGCACCGCCGACTCGCGTCCCGGGCCCGGGCCGCCGACGCGGACCTCGACGTTCTTCACACCGTGCTCCTGCGCCGCGACACCCGCCTTCTCGGCCGCCACCTGCGCGGCGAACGGGGTGCTCTTGCGCGAGCCACGGAAGCCGCAGCCGCCGGCAGTCGCCCAGGAGAGCGTGTTGCCCTGTCGATCGGTGATGGTGATGATCGTGTTGTTGAAGGACGCGTGCACGTGCGCGATCGC
>DATIZW010000151.1:0-13994 GCA_035516875.1 Steroidobacteraceae bacterium | reverse complement strand
GCGAAGTCGCTGATCGTCGCCAAGTTCATCCCGGGCCTGTCGATGGTTGCACCCCCGCTCGCCGGCGCGACGCGCATGGGCTTCGTACGCTTCACGGCTTTCTGTGCCCTCGGCTCCGCATTGTGGGTCGGCGCGGCACTCCTCGCCGGCGTACTGCTCAGGTCGGAGATCGAGCAGGTGCTGCCGCGGCTTTCGCGCGTCGGCGGAGCGACGCTCATCCTGCTGCTGGTGCTGCTCGGCGCCTACATCGCCTTCAAGTGGCTCGAGCGCCGGCGCTTCCAGGCGGCCCTCGACATGGCACGCATCAGTGTCGACGAGCTGCACCGCCAGATGGATACCGACCCCGCACCGCTCGTGGTCGACGTGCGCTCCGTGACCGCTCAGTCGCTCGGGCGGCAGCGTATCCCGGGAGCGCTGCACCTGCCTCTACAGGAGGTCGCGCAGCAGCTCGGTAAGCTTCCGCGCGACCGTGACATCATCCTTTACTGCACCTGTCCCAACGAGGCCTCTGCCGCGCAGGCGGCGCGCGTGCTCATGAGTCACGGTTTCAGGCGCGTGCGCCCGTTGCATGGGGGACTCGATGCGTGGATCGCGGCCGGCTACACCGTGGAAGCGGTCGCCGCCACCGTGACCGAGTCGCTGCCGCCGACCGCCTCGCTGAGGCACTGACCTCGCGCCGGCCGCGGGGCGCGGTGCGCTAGTTCGGCTTGAGTCCGTAGACGTCGACCTCACCCGAGACGCTGGTCGAGCCACTCGCGCCACCGGTGTTATTACCGCGGGTCCCAACGTAGACCTTGCCGTTGGCCACCATGGGCACGGTGAATTTCACGGCGGTGCCGGCGGTGTCACTGGCCAGCAGCGAGCTGTTCCACAACTCGGTGCCGAGGTTGCTGGCGTCGTACGCGTGCAGCACGGCAGGACCGCAGACGATGTTCTTGCCGAAGCAGTTGTTGGTGGTGTCGATGCCCCAGACGACGCCGCTGCCGCTGCCCGCGGCCGAGACCGCGAGGCCCGGGCCGGGCTTGGTGCCGGTCGCGCCGTAGCGCGTCGGCGATTGCGAGGTCGGCGTGGTATTGAGCGTGTCAGTGCTGAGGTCGAACGCAAAGGCCTGCAGCGGGGTACCGATTCCGCCGATATACACCGTATTGTTCCAGAACACCGGCGGGGCGAGGATCGTGCCTCCGACCGGCAATGGCGGCTGCATGGCAAAAGTGTCGCCGTAGTCATCCCCGAGTATGTCGCGATTGAGCACGTAGAACGATCCGTCCTTGCCGCCGGCGATCAGGATGTGCTGGAAGGGCCCGGCGCTCAGGTCCAGAGTCATGACGCCGGTCGAGCCGAAGTCGAGATCCTTCGACGCGTCGGTGGCCTGATCCGACGGCGTGAAGTAGGCGTTCACCGTGAGGGCGCTCGTGAGGCGCAGCAGGCTGTCGGCATAGTCGAGCTGAGGTGAGGTGGCAACGTCCGCGTCGAAGACACCGTTGCCGGTGCCGAGATAGATGTTGCCCTGCCCATCGACCGCGGGCCCACCGCCCGCCATCCAGATGCCGCCGCCGTTCTGGTTGGGCGTGGTGTTGAGCACGGGTCCGGGCGTGGGTGTCGCGCCGTTGGCATCATAGGTGTAACCCATGACCCATCCGTACCAGGGGAAGGAATCGGAATTGGAGCCGAAGGTGACGTACAACGTGCCGTTGGACAGCACCAGCGCGCTACGCTGCAGCTGCTGCTGAGGATTGAAGAGCGCGCTCCCTCCGACCTTGGGAGCGCTCGCGCCGATGAGCAGAGGAGCCCCGCTCTTCTCGTTGCCGGTGAAGATGTCGATGGCATGCAGGCGATGGTAGTAGGCCGTCACATTGGTCGTTGGGTCGGTATAGACCGATCTTGCGACAGCGAACAGCGTGTTGGTTGCCGGATCGATCACCGGTGTACCGATCACGCCGAGATCATTGGCCGTGCCCTCGCCGCTCATGCCGCCGTGCGCTGGGTCGATGAGGCTCACTTGCCACAGCTGCTGACAGGGGTTCGCATCGGCATCGAAGGCGTACAGACTGTCGTTGTTAGTGGCGACGAAGAGTACGTTGCGGGTCGCGCCGTTGATGCTGAGGTTCGCCGCCCACAGCGGCTGCGGATACACCGCCCCGTCCACCGTGCAGGAGAAGAGCTTGCCGAAGCTGGTGGTGTTCACGGTGGCGGGCGTGAGCGCGTACTCCTGCGTGTTCGCGCCGCTGCGGCTGCGATCGTTGTGGTAGGTATACACGCCCGCCAGGTCGGTGACGCCGATCGCGATCGAAGCGTTCTGCGCACTCGCCGTCACGCTGGTCGCGGTGACCGTGTAGACGCCCGCGGCTGATGGAGCGGTAAAGGTCACATTGGCGCCGCTTGCACTGCTCGTCGCGCTCAGCGTGCCGCCTGCCGGACTGACCGTCCAGGTGACCCCGGCGTAATCATTGGTGGTAGCGGTCAGCGTCAGGGCCTGAGTCACCGTCAGTGCCGCACGCGCCGGCGAGATGGCCACGGTAATGCTCGCCGGGCTGACGTTCAGATTCAGGGTAACGCTCTTGCTCAGCGGACTGGCGCTCGAGTCGGTTACGGTGAAAGTGAGCGGCGTGCCGGCTGCGGTTGCGGTCGGCGTACCGGAGATCGTTCCGCTCGCCGCGTTCAGCGTAAGTCCCGCCGGCAGCGTACCCGCCGTGGTGGCCCAGCTGAGCGGCGCGTTGCCGCCCGTGGCGGCGAGCGTCGCCGCGTAGGCAATCCCGACCTGTCCGTTCGGCAACGCGCCGGTGGTGATGCTGATGGGCGCCGGCGGTGCAGGTGGCGGCGGAGACGGCGGGGGCGGTGATGGTGGCGGCGGTGACGACGGCGGTGGCGGGCCGGAAGAGGAGGACGGCGAGCTGGCGACCTTGCCCGCGTTTTGCGTGCCGACTTGCGAGCAGCCCGCGAGCAGCGCCACAGCGACGAGTATCGACACCGCACCGCTGAGGCGGCGCGAGCTGACATTCAATGTCATAGAGATGATTTTCCCTGTTGGCCCGTACACTGCGTTGCCTCGCTAGTCAGGCTTCAGACCGTACACGTCGAGCTCGCCCGAGATACTCGTCGAACCGAAGACGCCCCCGGTGTTGTTGCCGCGGGTGCCGACGTACACCCTGCCATTGGCCACGGTGGGCACGGTGAACTTCACCGCGTTGCCGGCAGCGTCCGAGGCCAGCATGGCACTGTTCCACAGTTCACTCGCGAGGTCGGTCGCGTCGTAGGCGTGTAGCACTGCGGGGCCGCAGCCCGATGTGGGGCAGAAGCTGCGCGCGTCGATGGTCCACACGATGCCGTTGCTGCCCGTCCCGGAAGCCGAGAGCGAGGCACTCGGCGGCGGCCAGGCTGCGGTAGTCGGCGACTGCGAGGTGGGCGTGGTATTGAACAGGTCAGTGGCCGGATCGAACGCAAAGGCAAAAAGCGCGCTGCTCGCCGGCGCGAGGTACAGCGTGTTATTCCAGAAGACGGCGGTGGAGAAGATAGCGTGACCGAGGCTGAAGCTTTGGTACGCATACATGTCGCCGAGTCCGCCCATGTTGTCGCCGTTGAGAACGTAGAGTGTTCCGTCCTTGCCGCCGCCGACCACCAGGTGCTGGAACGGGCCCGTCGGCATCTCGAGCACGAGGGCTGCGCCGCCGGCACCGAAGTCCCTGTCGTTGGCGAAATCGGAGTCCTGATCGGTCGGTGCGAACCACGACGTGACGCCGAGGCTGCCGTTCAGTTGCAGGAAGCAATCACCGTAGTCATCGTTGGGTGCACTCGTGTTGGTGATGTCGAACTTACCGTTACCCGAGATGGCGTACAGCCTGCCGCGGCTGTCGGCCGCGGGGGCGCCGCCGCTCATCCACACACCCGCCTCGCCCTTATCGGGTGCAGTGTTGAACAGCGCGGTGCGGACGAAACCGGAACTGCCATAGGCGTAGCCCGCCATCCAACCGTACCAGGGGACGACGTCCTCGTGAGAGGCCCAGGCGATGTAGACGACGCCGTTCACCAGGGCGAGCCCGGCGCGCTGATTCTCCTGCTGCGCGCTGAAGGTGATGTACGTGCCGGCGGTGTTGTGCATCGCCGCGGTGATGACGATCGGCGAGCCGGCCTCTTCGTTGCCGGTCGCGGGATCGATGGCATGCAGGCGCTGGTAGAGCGTGGGTCCTGCAGGGTCTACCGATTTCGAGACGACATAGATGATTCCGCTGCCCGGATCGATGACCGGGGTGCCGGTCACACCGACCTCCGGCGTGAGGTCCCCGCCCCCCGCGCCGACGAGATACCCGGGGATGCCGGAGGGAACCGAGGTCTCAGCGGCCGTTGCACCGTGGCTGGTATCGATAAGGTTGGCGTGCCACAGCTGCTGACAGGGGCTCGCGTCGGCGTCGAACGCGTACAGGCTGTCGTGCTGCGTCGCTACCAACACGACGTTGTGCACCCCGCCACCGACCGTCAGGTTCGCCACCCACAGCGGCTGCGCGTACACCGCGCCGTCCACCGTGCAGGAGAACAGCTTGCCGAAAGTGGCGGTGTTCACGTTGGCGGTCGTCAGCGCGTACTCCTGGGTGTTGGCGCCGTCGCGCGCGAGATCGTTGTGGTAGGTATAGACGCCGGCGAGGTCGGTCACGCCGATCGTGGTGGCAGCGCTGTCGGCACTGTTGGTCACACTGGTAGCCGTGATGGTGTAGACACCGGCGGTGGCGGGCGCCGTGAAAGTCAGGTCGCCACCGCTGTCACTGCGCGTCGCGCTCAGTGCTCCCGCGACGGCGGGACTGACGCTCCAGTTGACCCCGGCATAGTCGTTGGTCGTGACCGTGAGCGTCAGGCTCTGGTTGAGCGTGAGCGCACCGCGGGCCGGCGAAATGGACACCGTGATGGCCGCCGGGCTGACGTTCAGTTTCAGCGTGACGCTCTTGCTTTGCGGCTTGGCACTCGAGTCGGTCACCGTGAAGGTGAGCGGCGTGCCCGCCGCGGGGGTGGTCGGCGTGCCGGAGATCGCCCCGGTCGCTGCGCTCAGCGTGAGTCCCGCCGGCAGCGCGCCTGCGGAGGTGGTCCAGCTGAGCGGCGCCTTCCCGCCGGTGGCGGCGAGCTTTGCGCTGTAGGCCTGCCCGATCTGGCCGTTCGGCAGCGCGCTGGTGGTGATGCTGATGGGCGTCGACGGCGGGTCCGATGGTTTTGACGGACCATCCTTGTCCGAGCAGCTCCCGTTGAGCAGTGCAGCGGCCAGCGTCACCGCTATTACCGCAGTGACCCGACGGGACCTCATGTCCGGCATGGAATCCGCAACCCCCCTTGACGCCTTCAACGCATGCGGCGCACGTGCTGTTCGTGTTTTTCCCGAGACATGAGACCTTACCTTGCCGGCACTCGCTTGCAAGCCGCCCGCACGCAACAATTGTGACCCAAGTCGCGGTCTCACGATGTTATGTCGCCTGGCCACGACTACCCGCCGGGCCTGGCAGAGCTTCCAGGCGCCTGCATGAACGGCAGATTAACGGGCGGCTTTATGTCTAAAGCCGGCGATCAGCCAGGCGGGACGGCGGGCAGAATCGTCTCCCGGGCATCGCGGTCCGAGCGCACCGCCACACGGGGTGTAAGTCCGATGCGCGCGGCGATCTCCGCCCACAGCGCGTGGTAGACGAGCGCGGCATCGCTGCGCGGCGCGCAGGCCGGTACCGGGGCGCGCCGTACGCTCATGCGCTCGATCTCGCTCCAGTCCGGAACCTCGGTCGCAAGGAGCGTCGGAAACTGCGTCCGTGCGGTCGCGATGAGCTCCTGGTGGAGCGAGCGGCGGCGGTCGACCATGGAGAAGAACGGCAGCAGCAGCAGATCGTTCCAACCCTCGTGGGCGATGAAGTCCCGTAGCTGCACCAGCATGCGCAGTGACAGCGGTGCCGGCACGAGCGGCACGACCAGCGCATCCGCCGCCCGCAGCACGTTCTCCGACAGCAGCGAAATGCCGGACGGGCAATCGAGGAACAGCACGTCGTAGATCTCGCGCAGCGCGCGGCTCATCCTGAGCAGTCGCGCCGTGGGGTGCCGCCGCCGCGCCAGGTGCACGGCGAAATTGCGGTAGGAGAAATCCGCCGGCAGGAGGTCGAGGTGCGGGTAGCCGGTGGCGAGAATCAGCTCCGGCAGCTCGACCTTTCCGGCGAGCAGCCGTTTCGCCGTCCCGTGCTCGTGCGCCTCGCCGTGCAGCGCGTAGGTCGATCCGCCCTGCGAATCGAGGTCCCAGAGCAGCGTCGCGTGGCCGCCGGCCGCACACAGATAGGCGAGATTCACTGCGCTGGTGGTCTTGCCGACGCCTCCCTTGATATTGGTGACGGCGATGATCTTCACCGCGCGAGCATACGCCGGGCGGAAAGCAAAGCGGAAACGGCAGGCGCGTGTACGCGTCAACCCTTGCGCAGGAGCGCTGACCGTGATGGGCAGCCGTGCCTCAGCCGTTGGAGACTGGCGCCCCTCGTCAGGTGATCGAGCCGGGCTTGCGCAGCATCTTGCCGATGTCGGCGACGTGCGCCTCCTCGGTGGCGATCTGCTCGCGCGCGTACTCCTCGAGCATGATGTTGCGCCCGGCGACCGCCTCGAGCAGGCGGTGATACTCGGCGAGTCCCTCCTCCTCGTGCGTGAGCGCTTCCCGCAGGATCTCATCGACGTTGTGCTTGTGAGTCTCGAGCAGCGGCCCGATCTTGAGCGACGGATGGCCGCCGAGGCTCGTGACATGCTCCCCGGCCTGGACCGCATGCGCCTGTGCCTCCTGCGCCTGGCTGCGCAGCCAGGCCACGATCGGGATGCGGTTGTGGCCGAAGACCATGAAGCTGTAATGCAGATACCGCACCAGCCCCGCCAGTTCCAGCTCGAGGATGTGCTTGAGGAGGTCGACGACTTTGGCGTTTTCCGCCTTGCTGAGCTCGGAGGCCATTTTCCCATCTCCCTGCAGCCGCTCGGCGGCGATGGTAAGCCTTCTGCTGGTGTATCGTACATGCCGAAACCCTCTGACACGGAGCGCAGCATGAGCGGTTTTTACGACATCGCAGTCCCGGCCATCGACGGTACCCCCGACCTCCTCGGGAGGCTGCGCGGCAAGGTGACGCTCGCCGTCAATGTCGCGAGCCGTTGCGGACTGACCCCGCAATACCAGGGACTCGAGGAGCTGCAGCGCGAGCTCGCGGAGGAGAACTTCACGGTGGTCGGCTTCCCCTGCAACCAGTTCGGCGGGCAGGAGCCCGGGAGCGAGGCGGAAATCGTGGCCTTCTGCCGCAGCAGCTACGACGTCACCTTTCCGCTCAGCACGAAGATCGAGGTGAACGGTGCCAACCGGCACCCGGTGTACGGTTTCCTCACCTCGGCAGACCACGGCATCGCCGGCGACATCAGCTGGAATTTCGAGAAATTCCTCATCGGGCGCGACGGCCGGGTGCTGAAGCGCTACCCTCCGGAGACCCGGCCGCGCGACAACGGGCTCGTCCAGGACATTGCCGAGGCGCTGTGAGCGCGCGGCGCGCCGCGGCGAGCCGCGATGGCCGAGTTTGATTTCGCGATTCTCGGCGCCGGCGCCATGGGCTCGATCGTCGGGGCTCACCTGGCGCGCGCCGGCCAGCGGGTGGTGATGCTCGCGCGCGGCGCACGCGCCGCGCACCTCGAGAAGTACGGCCTCACGATCGGCGGACTCGCGCAGTTCTCGACGCCGGTGCACACGCTGCGCGAGCCAGGCGCGCTCGTGAGCGCCACCACGCTCATCGTCGCCATGAAGACGCCAGGCACCGCGGAGGCGCTGCGCTCGCTCGCGCACGTGCGATTCGAGGTCACCCTCTCGATTCAGAACGGGCCGTTGAAGAACGAGCTGCTCGCGCAGACCTTCGGCGACGAGCGCGTGCTCGGAGCGCTCGCCGACACGAGCGGCGAGCTGCTGCCCGACGGTACGGTGCTGTTCACGCGCAACGTGAGTGTCTACGTCGGCGAGCTCGGCGGCGGCATCAGCCCGCGCTCGCAGCGCCTGGCGCAGCTGCTCGATGCCGCCGGTGTGCGCGCCGTCGCCACCGAGGAGATCCAGTCGCTCGAATGGTCCAAGTTCTGCGCGTGGGTCGGTCTCATGGCGCTCTCGGTCGCCACGCGCGCGGTGACCTGGGAGTATCTGGTGGACGAGGATGCGGCGCTGCTGCTCGCGCGGCTGGTGCGCGAGGCAGGCGCGCTCGCGCGTGCCCTCGGCATCGCCCTCACCGACCGCGCCGTGCTGCCGACCGCCAGCATCTGCACCTCCCCCGAGAGTGCCGCCGTGGAGCTGGTGCGGCGCGCGGGCGAGGAGTTTCGCCGCGAGGCGCCCGGCCACCGTATGTCCTCGCTCCAGGACGTGGAGGCGGGGCGACCACTCGAAGTCAACGAGACGCTCGGCTACGCCTGCGACAAGGCGCGGCAGCTCGGCCTCGACCTGCCACTGCTCGAGTGCTTTCGCCGGCTGATCGCCGCCATCGACCGCACGCGGCGCGCCAGCCCCGCTGTCGCCGGCCGCTAGCCGCCGGTCGCGCTCGCGAGCCCGCGGTACTCGAGGAGCGGCGCGATCTCCGGGGCGCGCCCGTAGAAATTGCGAAACAGCGTCTGGGGATCGTCGCTGCGGCCGCGCGAGAGCACATGGCTGCGCAGGTACTCGCCGTTATCGCGCTTCAGACCGCCGTGCGCATGGAACCACTGACCGGTGTCGCGTGCCAGCACTTCGCTCCACAGGTATGCGTAATAGCCCGCAGAATAGCCACCCTCGAAAATGTGCGCGAAGTAGGTGGAGTGATAGCGCGGCGGCACCGGCGGGTAATCGAGCCCGCTCGAGCGCAATGCGGCCGCTTCGAAGACGGGAACCTCCGCAGCGCTCGGCGCCTGCGCGACGCTGATCTGGTGCCAGGCCTGGTCGAGGAGCGCCGCCTCGAGATACTCAGTGGTGGCGTAGCCCTGGTTGAAGCGCTGCGCGGCCAGTACCTTGGCGAGCAGCTCCGGCGGCATCGGCGCGCCGCTCTGGTAGTGGTGCGCGTAGTGCGTCACGACCTGCGCCTCACGCGCCCACATCTCGTTGTACTGCGAGGGGTACTCGACGAAATCCCGCGGCACGTGCGTGCCGGAGAGCAGCGGATAGCGCACGTTCGAGAGCATGCCGTGCAGCGCATGACCGAACTCGTGGAACATTGCGATGACTTCCTCGAAGGTGAGCAGCACCGGCTGGCCGGGTTGGGGCTTGGGGATGTTGAGATGATTGGCGACTACCGGGCGCTGCTTGAGCAATTGCGACTGATTCACGTACGCCGTCATCCAGGCGCCGCCCTGCTTGTTGTCACGCGCGAAATAGTCGGCGAGGAACAGCGCCAGCGGTTTGCCGTCGGCGTCGAATACCTCGAACACCCGCACGTCCGGCTGATACACAGGCAGGTCGCTGCGCTCCTTGAAGGTGAGCCCGTAGAGCTGCTGCGCGGCGTAGAACACGCCGTCCTTGAGCACGTGATCGAGCTCGAAGTACGGTGCGACGCTCGCCTGATCGAAGTCGTAGCGGGCCTTGCGCACCTGCTCGGCGTAGAACGACCAGTCCCAGGGCTGCAGCGCGAAGGATGCGCTGCCGGCGGTGGCGGCCTCGGCATCGATCAGCTTCTGGATGTCGGCGGCTTCCGCCTTGGCGCGCGCCAGCGCCGCCGGCGCCACCTGCGCGATCATCTCGCGCACCGCCTGCGGTGTGCCTGCAGATTCGTCCTCGAGCTGGTAAGCGGCGTGCGTCGTGTAGCCGAGGAGCACCGCGCGCTCGGCGCGCAGCCTGACGAGCTGTGCTATCACCGGCGCGTTGTCGGTCGCGCCGCCGCTCGCGCGCGTGACCGAGGCGCGGTAGATGCGCTCGCGCAGCGCACGGTTGCTGAGCTGTGCCAGCACCGGCTGGTTGGTGGTGTTCTGCAGCGTGATGACCCACTTGCCGACGAGAGCACGCGCCTGGGCGGCCTGCGCGGCGGCACCGATCTGCTCGGCTGAGAGCCCAGCGAGATCGGCTACGTTGTCGACCGCCACGGCGCTGTCGGCGGTGGCCTTGAGCACGTTCTGCTTGAAGCGCGTGGTGAGCGAGGAGATCTGCTGGTTCAGATCGCGCAGCCGCGCCTTCTGCTGCGGCTGCAGTTGCGCGCCGGCGCGCACGAAGATCGTGTGATAGCGCGTCAGCAGCTGCAGCGACTCGGCGTCGAGGTGCAGCCCGGCACGCGCACCGTAGAGCGCATCCACGCGGGCCCACAACGCCGGATCGAGATGAATTGCGTCCTGCTGCGCGGCAAGCTTGGGTGCCATCTCGGTGTCGATCTGCTGCATCCGGGGGTCGGTGTTGCAGGCATTGAGGTTCGAGAAGGTGGTCTCGACCCGATCGAGGAGCTGCCCGGAGCGCTCGAGCGCCACGATGGTGTTGGCGAACGTCGGGGGCGCGGGGTTATGGGCGATGGCGGCAATCTCACGCAGCTGCTCATCCATGCCCGCGGCAAACGCCGGCCGGTAGTCGTCGTCGTGGATGCGGTCGAAGCGCGGATACTGGAAGGGCAGCGTGCCCGGGTGCGCAAACGGATTGTCGGTCATCACGGAAGTCCTTGCAGCGTCCGCGGTCGCGCTGCCGCCGGCGGCCAGTGCGCTCGTCGCGCAGGCCGTGGCGATCAGGCCGAGGTACGCGGGTCTCATGCTGTTTCCTGCGCTCGGATGCGCGGCTTGCGGCCGCTTGGGCCGCGAATGGAGCGCAATGGTATCCTTCGCGCGCACGCATTGCGCGTGAATCGAGCGCCAGTGCGCCGCGCGCATCGCCGCCGTCCCGCTGCCATCACACAGGACTCTCTATGAGCATCAGCCAGGACCAGGTCGTCAGCATTCACTACACGCTCAAGGATGAGGCCGGCGAGATCATCGACAGCTCCACCGGCGGCGAGCCGCTCATGTACCTGCATGGTCACGGCGCCCTGATACCCGGGCTCGAGCGTGAGCTGGCGGGCAAGAGCACCGGCGACCGACTGACGGTGAACATCGCGCCAGCCGACGGCTATGGCGAGTACGACCGGGAGCTGGTGCAGCAGGTGCCGCGCCGTGCGCTCAAGGGCATCGCGAACGTGAAGGTGGGGATGCGCCTGCAGGCCCAGACGCCACAGGGGCCCCGGCCCGTCACCGTCACGCACCTGAGCGGTGACATGGTCACGCTCGACGGCAATCATCCACTGGCCGGCAAGAACCTGCACTTCGACGTCGAGGTCGCCGCGGTGCGCGCCGCTACCGCCGAAGAGCTGGCGCACGGGCACGTGCACGGCCCCGGCGAGCATCATCATCACTGAAGAGTTATCGCCGTGGATTGCTGCGCGGCCAGGTGCGCGAACACCACGCGCATCGCGTCGACACGCCGCAGATATTCGCGCGGATCGTGATCGCCACAGCGCTGTCCGTCGGCGAAGCGGAAGCCGCGTTGCGCGTAGAGCGCGCCGCTGCCGGCGCCGCACAGATGCACCACCGCCGCCAGGTGCTGCTGCTGCAGCAGGCTCGGCGGCGCGCCCCCGCGACGCGCGAGGATGGCGGCGACCTTCAGATCGAGGTACGCCGCAGTCAGCTCGACCGCATCGCGTGGCACCACGCGCAGGTACAGCGCATTGAACCAGCAGCTGTGCCAGTCGTTCCACGCCCCCTCGTGCACCAGTGCGTGATGATGAATGCAGTAGTGGCGCGCCTCGGCGAATGTCCCGTCGGTGATCTGGTACATCCCCACGGCGCTCGAGGCCGGGCGGTACACATCGAAAGGTCTCGCCGCCCATGACCAACGCCAGTAGGTGCGCACCAGCGGATTGCCGCCGCCCTCCACCTGCGCGAGGGCCGCCAGAAGCTCGGGTGTGGCGAGCGCGGTCGCGTAGCGGCGAAAGGCGGGGCCGTAGTCGCGCCAGGTCTCGAGCGGGGTCTTTGCGAGTACCGTGCTCACGGGGAAGAAGAGCTCGGTCGGTTTGCGCAGCACCTGGTAGAGGCCGTTCACCATGAGCGCCGTGACCACGGCGGCGATTGCCACAATGGCCACGCGTCCGGATCGGGGTGTGCGCCGCCAGTTCCGCAACCACCTGCGCCGCCATGCCGCACTCATGCGCACTGAGCTGCACGAACGGGCCAGCGTGCACTAACATGCGTGCCCGTAAAGTGGGGAGCGCGGGAGTGGCAGGTGGCGCGTGACGCAGTGGAGATCGAGACCGGGCGCGGCCCGGCGGCGGCGGTGATCTGGCTGCACGGACTCGGTGCAGACGGACATGACTTCGAGCCGATCGTGCCGGAGCTGGTGCTCCCCGCAGAGCGCTCGCTGCGCTTCATTTTCCCGCACGCGCCGATGCGCCCGGTGACACTCAACGGCGGGTACGCCATGCGTGCCTGGTACGACATCACCGCCATCGACCGGCGGGCCCCGGAGGATGAGAGCGGAATCCGCGCCTCACAGGCGGTGGTCGAGACGCTCATCCGCCGCGAGAACGCGCGCGGTATAGCCACCGCGCGCATTGTGCTCGCGGGCTTCTCGCAGGGTGGTGCCATGGCGCTCTTTACCGGCACACGCTACGCGGAGCCTCTCGCGGGCATCATGGGACTGTCCTGTTACCAGGTGCTCGCGAAGCGATTCGACGCCGAGCGTGTCGCCGCCAACCAATCCACTCCGGTGTTTCTGGCCCACGGGACGCAGGATCCGGTGGTGCCGCCGCAGCTCGGTGAAGAGGCCTGCCGGCAGCTCAAGTCCGCAGGCTACCCGGTAGAGTGGCATAGCTACAGCATGCCTCACGCGGTGTGCCCGCAGGAGGTGGCCGACATCGGGGCGTGGTTACGCCGCGTGCTTCCCTGACCGGGCGACACCCGTCGCGAGCGGGTGCGCCGGCGCGTGGTGGCTCGCCCGCGTAGCGCCTATCCCGGACGCCCGTGCTCGCCGCCGTGCTGCTGCGGCTGCGGGTGCTCGCCGCCGTGTCCCTGCGAGTGATAGGCCGGGCCGCCGTGGCCACCCGGCGCGGGCGCCGGAGCGGGATAGCCGCCGTGGGGGGCGCCCGGCTGGCCACCTGCGGCGCTGCCGGCACTGCCGTGACCGCCGTATTCGCCGTTCGGATGCGGTGAGGTCATCGCGTGCTCCGAGGTCGTCCCATGCTGCTGCGGCGTCGTTCCATGCGCCGACGTCGGCGTCGTGGCGTGCGGCGCTACCCCGGAAGGCGCCGCGCTGCGCGCAGCGACGACGCCCTTGCCGTAAAAGACCCCTGGCTTCGGCGTCGCGGCGACCGACGGGCGGCCGTGGTTGTACGAAGCACGCATCGTGCTGTCGCGTGAAGCGGCGACCTCGTGCTGGTGCTGCGCCTCCGACATCGCGACGTGGTGATCGTGAGCCGCGCGCTCCTCTGCGGCGGTGGGCTTCGCAACCACGCCGCCGGTACCGCCGTTGTAGCTGACGCGATTGACGGTGGTCTCGTTGACGATGGTGGTGTTGTTGATCACGGTGGTGTTGGCAACGTAGCGGCCACCTTCCCAGGCGCCGCCGTGGAAGCCGACGCCGCTATAGCCGAATCCGTAGTTGACTCCGCCGTAGAAGCCGACATGCGGGCCCCAGTAGCCGCCGTGCCAGACGTACGCGCCGCCGGCCCAGCCCCAATACCCCGGCGTCCACAGCAGGCCCGGCGCCGGCGCGAGCACCCAGGTCCCCGGCACCCAGTAGTAGCCGCCCGCCCACGCCCAATAGCCGGGCGTCCAGAAGTACCCGGGTGCCGGCATCGGTGGCGCGGCGTAGACCGGCAGCAGCGGAGGCGCGATGTTCACCGAGACGAACACCGCGGCGCTCGCCGTGAAGGAGAGCGTCGCAAGCAACAACGCTGCGGCGATGCCGCGAATCCAATTACGCATATCGGGGCCTCCTCCTGCGCTGAAACGTTGACCGAGCCCGGCTGAACGCTTCCTGAACTCGCTCGTGAGCACGTGTGGCGCCGCAAGCTCCTGCG